>JACAAY010000017.1 GCA_013377095.1 Desulfuromonadales bacterium | reverse complement strand
CACTTCTGAATGCAACCAGATGAACTTATTCAACTATTAACCGGACAGCAGTGGAATGGTATATGTCTTCGGTTTCCCGGGATGGCCTGATTCCCATGGCGGTTTGGAGCATTGTGCGGCATCTTTCGTAAACGGCAATTGCTTCGCTTGTTTGCCCGGCTGTCAGATGACATTTCATCAGGCGGCGATAGAGTTCTTCAGCCGTTGGCTCAATCTCAAGCCCTTTGCAGTATAGTTCCACTGCCGGGCCGAAGTTTTCACCGGCTTCAAGATACTCACCCTGAATTCGGACAGCTCTGAGGTACCTGGTGCGTAACCGTTCGCGATACAAGATCGCCCACGGCTCGCCGGAGGCTTCCAGATATTGCCCCCGGTAGAGACTCAACGCCTTTTCCGTCAACCGCTCCGCTGTCGGTGCAGTCTCGCCAGCCTCTGCGTCAATCAGATTTTCAAAAGCATGGGCATCAATCCAGCAGAAGCCCGGATCGAACTTCAAGACCCCATCTCTCAATTGCAATGCTTTTTCGCTTCCCAATAGCTTGCGAAGGCGATGGAGGCTTATGGCAAATGCATTGTGGGCCGCATCTCCGTCGCTGTCCGGCCAGAAGATTTCCGTAAGTTGTTCTTCATTTGCTCCACCTTCACCGCAGGCAATCAGGAGTTTCAGAAACGACATGATTCTGCGAGGCGCCTTGGCGCTGAATTCAAGGCGGTTACCGTCGATAAACAGTTCGAAGCGCCCGAGGGTATATATCTTGACCGGCCATGGCCAGTTTTCACAATCCGCTGCCAGCTCATAGAGATCCAGCCGCTGTTTGCGGATCAGGTCATGGACATACTCGACCTCGATGCCTGCCCCAAGCGCCCTGGCGCAGAGCAGGGACCAGACTTTCGGTCTCCAGAGCAATGGCACTCCCGAATAATCATATTGACGTCCCAGTTTCATCGCCAGGCCAAGGGCCGCCCCCCCTTCACTGTCATTTCCTTCGCGGTATGCAATATAAGCTTTGACCAGATGGCCCAGAAAACGGCATTGCGGACTCTCAACGTTAATAAAGTATGATGCGCCCCTGGCCTGTTCCTCCCTGGCTTTCCCGATGTCGCCGGCTTCATGGGCAGCCTGGGCCGTCACAAACCGGAAAATGGCTTCAATGTATGGTATTCCGCTCCGCTCAGCCATGGTCACCGCCTGCTCCGCGTATTTCAGGGCATCGGGAAACTTTTCGATAAAGAGGTGATAGAGGGACATGATATTCAGGTACAGGCAATATGCGGCGCGACGGTCCGGGCTGGCCAGACGTTTCAATTCGCCCAGGTACCCGGTTGCGAGAATCTCATCTCCTTTGACCAATGCGCCATAAACGCCATGGACAAGGAGTAGAAAATCAACCGTATGAGCGCCGGTCTCGCGGGAAAGCGCCAAACCGTCAGATACCAGCCGCAATGTTTTGATATAACTGTCGCAGGACCATCCGGAGTAATGGGCGCAGATCATTTTAACGGTTATCAGGACAACCGGATGAGCAGACCTTGTCCCGCCCATTTTTTCCAGCTCTGCCAGAACCGGTCCGGCCGGGGCATGGTTGCCATACCAGGCATAACAGTTCAGGGCGCGTCTGAAGGCCTGGAGCCGCAATCCGGTGTCTTCGCTCTCCTTAGACAATGAAAGCGCCCGATCCACCCAGTTCCAAATCCCTGTATGATGGGACCGTCTCCACAACAATGCGCCTGCCATACTGGAAGAAACCGCGGACTCGATTCGCGCCGACGGAAATAAAGTTTCGCGCTGCATGCGTTGTTCGAGCCAATCGATCCATGGATCGAGCTGAGTAAAATCATCGAATTCGCAAAAGACAGTTTCAATTACTCCTGACCAGGATAATAGTGTTCCGGCATCATTCCGTTGTTCGCTGAATGCGTTAAAAGCCTTCTCAAAATCGCTCCTGGCCGCGGCAGGGTTAATTCCCATTCTGCAGATACCGGACCAGTATATGAGCCATGGTGTTGCGGAGACCAACTCCAATGGGATGTGTGCAAGCCACTCTTCCAGTGTCCTGATCCGCCCCTGTGCAATCAGGACAGGGGCCTGGTCAAGCAGGAACGGGACAAACCCGCCCCACTCCCCGGCATCAAGAAAAAAGGCGGCCGCCTCTTCCGGGTGGCCGGTTTCCATGAACAGGGCTGCAGCGTTCTGCTGGATTCTTGCGGTCTCTTCCCGCGGCAGGGTCCTGCTTGCCTTCGACAGGAGGAATTCCCGGAACAGGGGATGAAATCGGAATACGGGGTTGGAATCGGTATCTCTTTCCGTGAAGAAATGACTCCGGTGCAGGTTGGACAATATCTCACCGGACTGCACATTGCCGGTGATCCGTTCGGCGATCCGGACCGTCACGCAGGGCAGGAGGGATGTCTTCAACAGAAATTCCTGTTTTTCCCTGTCCGCTTTGTCAAAGATCTCCGTTGCGAAATAGTCGAAGATCTCTTTGGGGGTATTGCCGGAGTGAATTTGATCGGTGATTTTATCACCTTTAGTGTTCTCCGTCATGACCACCAGTCCGGCCGCCCATCCCCGGGTCCTTTCATGTATCCAGCTGATCGTCGGCCAGCTGAGCCCCTGGAGTCCTTTTATCCTGATAAGCTCTGCTGACTCGTCCAGATTAAAGTGAATTTCCTCCCCCTCCAGCAAGGTGAGCTTCCTGTTCACCCGCATACGGACAAACTGGGGCGGGGGGGCTTCGCGGCTTATGAGGATTACGTTTATTCCATCGGGAAGGGAATCCAGCCCGTTACAAATGACCTCATGGAAACTTGATTGCGCCTGCACGTGCTGGTAGTTGTCAAAAACGACAGCAAAAGGTGGCTTCAGGCGACTATACAGGTTCTCAAAATAGCGTAGCGTAAAGGTTGTTATACCCTGCAGATATTCAGGTGTGAGAAGAGGGAGGGGGGCGTGTCTTCCCGGCGCGGCTTTTTTTGCGGCCAGTCCCATGTAATAGAAAAAGGTGGCGATATCTCCGTCACCTCCATCGACCCGATACCAGATAGAGTCAAGCTTTCTATCTGAAAGGTAGCTCGCAATTAGCGTGGTTTTGCCGGAACCGGCAGGAGCCGAAACCCATATGGCCGGGGATTCGCGGCATTTGTCGAGTACCCGGAAGAGCCTCTGGCGCGGAAAAACCCCCGAAGTCTTGGGGTGGCATATCTTTGCCATGGAAAACCAACGCTCCGGTTTTGGCTTGGCCAACTTCTTAGTTATGGGGTTTGTTTCTCGGATTGCGGTTGAAAATGTCATGCTCAATCTCCGAAATCAATTATCAAGCCAACGAGGGTGTTTTTGATAGGCCGGGAAGCTGATCACCTTCCCGAGAAGCTTAAACGCGCCGATTCTTTCAGGTGGCCCGTCTTGTAGTAGTCATCGGCCCAGCTATCATTGATTTTCAGCGACATGGCCTTGGGTCGTCGAAAAGGGGTCGTACATTTTCCATTTAATGCAGAATGTAGCCCCGCACATCCTTTCCTAAAGCCTGCTCTGACCCCTAAAGCCCCTGACCTATCCGGTTTTCAGCTCATCGAGAGCCTTGCGGAATGCTGCGTTAACATTCTCCAGAAATGCGTCCCGTTCCATCAGCGGACGGCTTACGGCAGCCACGGTCTGGTCCGACATGCAACCTTCTCGCACCAGCTGACGACCGGCGCTCCGCGCCGCCTCGAGAATGTCGTTGGCCGACTCACCCGTCTTCAGCATCATCTTGAGTGCCCGGCTATGGGGGCGCAGCAGTGCACCCGAAAACTCTCTTTTGAGATTGCGGCAGATTGCCCTGGCATGGGCAAGCAGGGGCTCGAAGTTGTCCAACTCCCAGAAACCGCAGGAGGCCACCAGCGCAAATTTTCCCGACCGTACCCCTTCCCGAAGCGGATGCCGGCAGTGGCCGTCACGAATCTCGAAAAAAGGCTGTAGCAGGGGTATGGCCCGATCAAAGAGGTTTTTCAAGGTACCGGCCATCCCGTCAACATACAGCGGTGTGGCAAAGACCCAGAGATCGGCTTTTGCGAGCCGGGGAAGGAGTATTTCCATATCATCCTTCTGAAAACATTTTCCCGGCGTGTTGAGCCAGCAGGAAAAGTCTCCCTGGCAGGGGTGTATGGTGAGTTTTCTGGTGAGGAACAGTTCCACATTAGCTCCCGCCTCTTTGATACCCTCCAGAAACGGCATGAGAATGTCGGCAGTATTGCCGCTCTCCATTCTTGGGCTGGCATTGATCGCAACCACGTTCATGCTGCACTTCTCCTTTCAGGGCACGTGCCCGGATGTAAATTTTACCCAGAAACAACACGACATACACAGGCTCTAACGATAAGCACTGCTTCACCTTCCCGCAAAGCGTAAACGCGCCGATTCTTTCAGATGACCCGGCTGGTAGTAGTCATTGGCCCAGCGATCGTCGATTTCCAGCGGCCTGGCTTTTTTCAACTTCAGTAACTTCGCGTAATAGCGGAAGCGATAGTGCTCATAGAAACGTAGGACCTCCAGGCCGTAACGATCGGCCAGATCCGTATCATTGCGCATAATCAGGTAGTTTTCATCATTGCCGTTACTGGCCGGCACGCTGAGATTGTGGCTGCCGCTGATGACCACCGGTTGGTCGCTGGTGAAATTGGCCACAATGACCTTGGTATGCACCAGCAGATTGCCCTTCTGCCCCCGCAGCCCCTCCTTGACCCAGCCTTCAAGACCGGTGCTCAACAGGGCGGGGGCGACGAACTCGGCGGTCCGGTCGGCGTGGAAGCCGGTTATCCGGCTGGCGGTATTCTGAATGCCGAAACGGAGCACCGGGTCGTTGGCGGCGCCCAGCAAGGCGTCCAGGACCTCCTCGGGAAGCGCGAAAGCGGTGGCGAACAGCAGATCCCTGTCAGCCTCCCTGATGATGTTGATGAATTCAGCCAGGTCGATCTTGCCGGAACGGGGAGAAAATCCGGCGAACAACTTTACGCCGGATTCAATCGGGTTGTGTGTGTTGATCCAGGTGCGTGTCGCGGAAACATCGGCCGGGTTGAGCCAGATTGCGTTGAACAGCTCCAGGTAGCGTGCTGCGATGGTCCTGTCCTTTGTTTCGTGTACGACATTGGCTTGGCGGTACACGCCGTTCTCCGTGAAATTGGTGCTGCCGCACAATACGGCCTGAGGAACATAGCTGTCGTCAGCGGTGATCTTGCTGAGCACGATGAACTTGTCGTGGAAAATCTTCGAGGTGACCCTTGCACGCTTGCTGTCGGGCGGAATTTCCTTCAGGTTGGCTTCGTTCAAGGCGGTCTGCTCGTCGCCGCTCTTGGCGTGATAGAGCACGCGCACCCTGACCCCACGCCCATGGGCGGCGTTAACCGCGTTAATGATGGCCTTAAGTTCGTATTCATAGATGGCCACATCCAGTGCCCATTTTCCGTCTTTGGCGCGGCGGATAAAGCTGATGATACGATCCAGCAACCCATTCTCAAGCCAGTTGCGCGGGGCTGCCGGCCACGCTTCGATGGCCATGTCCCTGTTGTCGCTCAGCAGCTTGTCCAGTTCGGGAAACGCGCGTCCAAAGGATTGGCTGGCTGCCACCGCACGATTGAAGATGACATGGTGATCCCTGGGCTGGCCGTCATCGGCGGTGACCTGAAGTTCCAGCGACTCGTCCAGGCTCAGCGTGTCAGGGGTGCCGTACACCAGATGCACGCGGTAAGCGCAGGTGGTACCCGGTTTGATGCTGTAGTCGGCCCAGCGGAATTTCTGAATCGGAGCCAGGTTGCTCGGCGTGGCGCCCCATTTTGGCAGGGTATGCGGCATGCCGGGAAAGGTCAGGCTGTTCAGCAACCATTGCCAGGGCTTGCCGCTCTCCTGCTGTTGGATGGCAAAGCCCAGGAAACCGGGCTTGCGCGCCTGGTCCAGGTCAAAGGCCAGCAATACGCCGTTGGTGCCTGCGTAGGCTTTTACCCGGAAGCTGTCAATCGCATTTGATGTGAGGACTCTCATGGCCGGTTCCTTTGCTGATCGTTGATAACGATTGGGTACCTTTTAAGGCATACCGTTTTCAGCTGTATTTATTTCGTGGGAATAAGGGGCAGGCATTTTCTTCACGTCCACCACCCTCTCTCCTGCTCATATTATTCCCACCATCTCCCCTACTTGATTGCCAGACCATCCACCGTCAGTTTGCCGCTGCCGACGGTGAGGAGACCTTTGAGTCTGGTGGGGATGCCGGTCCTGCCATTGTAGGTTGTGTTATAACCACCCATCAGAACAATCTCCGCGCCACTGCGCATGTCAAGGCTCTCAAGCAGCTCCGCATCCAGGGTGAGGATGGTTGTGGCGCCCGGAGTCGTAGCCGCGGAGTAGGCCGCATTCAGCGAGGGATAGCCGTTCAGGCCGATCATCGCCTTGGGCGCGAGGGTGAAGACGGCATTCACATTCCGGTCGTCTGCCATGGAGGCAGTGCAGTTGAGGCCGGACGGCGTGCAGTCGCCGGACCAGTTGCTGAAGGTGGACAAAGAGTCAGGGACCTCACTAAGCAGAACAACGGTACCGACATCATAGGCCGCTCTACCGGTGGATCCTGACCAGATCAGGCTGCCGCTGTTGCAGTTGATATCACCCGCACCACTCCCCGATTTGGTGACGGTGAGCAGGCACTGGATATTCACGGAGGCGCTGCTCCTCAAGGAGATGTTGTTGGCTATGTCCTTCACCCAGGCATGGAGGATACCTGTCCCCTTGCCGCTGAAGGTGAAGGTGGCAGGCAGGGTTCCACTCCACCCGGTAGATCCTGCTGTTGGAGTTGTGCCATTTTCCGACAGGTAATAACCGGCTATTCCCGTGCTACTTTCGGCAACAAGCGTAACAGGGACAGTAACGCTGCTGGAGGTTGGCGGCAGAGTGAAGGTGGTTATGACAGGAAGGGTGGGGGCAATGGCATAAAAGTAGGCCGTAACGTTTTTTGACGCGTCCATGGTGACTGTGCAATTTGGGACTGTTCCCGTGCAGGCGCCGGACCATCCGCCAAAAAGTGAATTTGGATAAACTGTTGCCATCAGCATGACCTGGGTGCCGTGTGCGTAGGCTGCGGCTTCGGTAGCGCTCCAGAAATTTCCGCCATTCATGTCAACCACCGTTCCCGATCCCGTGCCGCCCATTGTTACGGACAATATCCAGCGGTATGACGTGAGAATAGCCAGCTTGGCGTTGTTGTTGCTGTTGATATAGGTGCAGACAACAACATTTTTCCCCTCATCCATGGTGCATCTGGTTGAAGCCGGCAGGTTTGGTGATAATACGGTGATGACGCCATCGCTGGTAATGCTGAATGTACCGGACCTGGATTCTGTATTGCCGTTGGATTTATCGAATGTGCCGGAGAAGGTGCCGTTTGCGGCGACCGTCATGACCCCCCTGGTCCAGGAAGGTCCAGGCGCCCCCAGCTCATTGACCTGCCAGGCTCCGGCCAGGTCGGCAAGGGAATAGGAAGCGGCTTTTTTTGTCCAGACGGAAAGTTCGGTGGAATTTGGAGCCCCCGAATCCCAGGTGGAGGTGCCCACCACAACGCTTTTGCCCGAATCCAGAACAGCCCTGAAATCGGGATCAACAAGCGGGGAAACAATGACCCCATCGGAGCCGAGCGTGAATGTGCCGGAAACATCTTCGGGATCGTCATCGGAATACGTCAGTGTCCCGGTAAAGGAGCCAGTCGGGCCGATCGTTACGGCCCCCCTCGACCACCAGGGTGCACCCGGTCCGGATACAATGCTGTTGACGTTCCATGCGCCGGCCAGATCTGACTGGGCATACCCGGCGGATTTCTTGACCAGCAGGGTCAGTTCGCTCTCGTTCTCAGTGGTTGTTCCGGTGCAAGCCGCAAACCTGCTTCCATTTTCCATGGCGCATCTGAATGAAGAGGTCAAGACAGAGGAGGTCGCGGTTATGATACCGTCTTCGGCAATGGTGAATGTTCCGGATATGGGGGTGGCGGAGTTGTCCGGACCGTTTGACGTTCCGCTGAACGTTCCGTTGTCCGCAATTGTGATGGGCCCCCTGGACCACCATGGTCCGGGTGATTCCAGTCCGTTCACCTCCCAGTTTCCGGTCAGATCACCTGGGGAATGGACCGGAAATGCAGCTGCCGGCAAGGGGAGGAAGTGTATGAAAAGCAGCAAGACAAGCGTTGCAAATCTGGCATGTTTCATCGATGTAACCTCCTTTTGGACGTATGGAGAGGATCTTCTGCCTCTCCCTTGTCCTGAGCCTGTCGGGCAATAAAAAGGCCGGGCAACCGGACGGTTGGTGCCCCCGGCAGCCCGGCCATCTTCATCCTGAAGACCCGCGGCTTTCCGCCCCCTTCTCACGAAGAGTTTAGCTTTTTCGGATTGATGTTATGTATCGTTTTCCAGTTAGACCGAAACGCTCCCCAGTCCAGGCGGCGGTCCACCCGCAGAACCTGACGCTAGCGCCGGAACCCGCACTCCAGGGTAAAAAATTCGGGGTTAAACGCAGCCAGGGGTGCGCGGAGCTTTTCCAACTCGGATTCGGGGCCGTGAATTTCAAGCCGGGTAAGCTCGGCCAGCTGCAGCGCCTCCTGCAGCAGCGGCCCCACATTTACCAGGTGGGCCAGAAGGCTCTCGGCATCGGCATATCCTTCCCGGCAATGGGCCAGGTTGCCGTTGAAACTGTAGCCGTAGTAAAGACATTTGGGCTCTGCCCGGGAGCTTTCAACGAAACGTTCGCCCAGCTGTTTGAACGTGGCCAGGTTGTCCTCCCCCACCGTAAAGTAGGGTGCGATTGAGCAGCATTTATCCAGGGTTGTCATTGGCCTTCTCCTTTCCTCTCGTAATGTGTCGTCACCGCCCCACTCAACCTGCTGCTGTCAGCTTGCTTCTCTTAACCACATCTGCGCCTGGCGTGGCGGGATAGCCAGGGAGAAGGTCTCGCCGCTGACCTCCATGAAATAGCCGTGCATCAGGCAACGATACTGTCCCCGTTGCAGACCGGCGGTCCTGAATTGGGGATGCTGCCAGTCGGCGGTTTTGTTGATGGCCACGATGCCCCGCTCTCCGCGGGCGAATACCACGAAGCCGTCGTCCTCGAACAGGGGCCACTGCCGGGCACCCTGGACCGCATTATGGAACGCGATCATCCGGACGGTGTCATCGCGACGCCAGGCCTGGTTCCAGCGGCCCCTGTCCGTAGCGCAGGAATCAGCGCTTTCGTTGTGATCGGAGAAGACCAGCGGGACCCCGCCGTCGCGGCAGTGGATGTAACAGTTGGCCAGAAACTCGTCCTGGGGATCGAGCATCTGCCAGCGGAAACCGTCGTTGTAGGGAATGTCGTGGGTGATGCTGAAGGTGACCCCCCGGCTCCAGGGCAATGCCTGGCGGTATGCGGCCGGATCCACCAGCTCCCGCATGCTTCCCGTAGGGGAAAAGACACGCCGCAGGGTTTCATGCAGGGGAAAATCGTAGAAGGAGACCGAGGTGCTGTCCAGCAGCGGCCAGAGAAACATGTTTTCCTCGCCATCGTTGCTGGTGAGCGCCTCGGCAAAGATGAATTTCCCCTCCAGGTCAGGGGTCTGGAAGACGCGGGTGATGTGGTCGAGCGGCAGGTGCTTGATGGCGTCGATGCGGAAGCCGTCGAAGCCGAGTGCGATCAGGGCCCGCAGGCAGTTTCGTTGCTGCTCCACCACCCAGTCGTTGACATCCAGGTCGGGAAGGCCGGAGAGGCGGTACTCCTGGGACTGGTAGGGATCATTCCAGTTGCTGATGTCCCCGTTCTGGTTGAAATCCCAAGGGCTGAACAGCCCCACGCCCAGATCGCCAAACAGCCTGTCGCGCCCGAACGATTCCTGCTCGTTGCGGTAACGGACCAGTTCCGCCTCACCGGGAAAATTGTACGGGTCGTCCCGCTGCCCTTTTTCATTGGCCATGTGGTTGAAGACGATATCTGCGTACACCCTCAGGTTCTGATCGTGCAGGGCCACGATGGCCCGTTCCAGTTGCGGTTTGTCCCCCAGAAACGACCGGACCACACGGTAATCCTTGGGCTGATAGCGCTGCCACCAGGCGGAACCGTTCTGATCGCTGTAGAGCGGCGGCGGAAAGAGCACCGCTCCGAAACCGCTTTTGGCGATGGATGACGCATTGTCTGCCAGTTCTGAATAGGGCCAGTTAAAAGCGTGCAAAATGACGTCGGGCATGGGATTGACTCCTTTTTCACAAGTTCACTTCCCATCGGAATACCCGTCAAAAGAGCGGTCAACCGCTTCAACGGGGCATCCGATGTAATGCTCAATATCCGGCAATGGAGTCTGATCATCCCGGATGGTGAAGCTGTGGCTGTACATTTCAAAGAGATAGAGCTGCAGGTTTTCCTTGCCGCTGTCGGCAGTGTAGCTTTCGCCGGCTTTGCCGCAGGTTGATTCATCCACGCTCTGCCCCGGACCGATCAGCAGCAGCGCACCCGGATAGATCCGGCACTGCACGACCCGGTCAAGATCGGGGTTGAAGCTGTCGCAGATTTCGTAGCGTTTTCTATACTCTATTGTTGTCATACCCTTACCGGGCGGGAGAGAAGTCCACCACCCACCGAAGCGGTTGTTGCGGCCGGTCTGGGGATTTACTCTTTTGGTATAGACCCGGAAAATCGGAAAGGCCTGCTTTACCTTGACGATCTTCCCTTCATACACCCCACCCTTACCCTCTGGCTTCAATGCGCTGGAAATCAGATTCGTGGCAACATGCTGCTGTTCAACGAACGTTGCTTTTTCAGTCGGTATGAGGACCTGTTTTGCATCAAAGGTGGAAATGACTTCGACCCTGTCGCGGATTTCCCGTGGCAGCGGAAAGTCGGCCTGAGCCGCAGCAGGCAGCATCAGAACGAACACCGACAACGCCAGGGCTGCCCTGTGAGCGATACAGCGAATTGCTCTGTTTTGTGTCATTTCATCCCCCCCGTTTACGCAGTTCGGTTATCAGGCGTTGTACTAAACAAGTGCCCCTCTCAGTCGGTATTGACATCGAAACCGATTGCCCGGCGATGGCGCTCCCAGGTGTTATCCAGCAGCAGGAAATAGCCGAACAGCTGATACTTGTATTCTGCCGGGTCTACGGAGGTGTGAAACGGTTTCAGGGGCAGGGTGGAGTAGATCAGCTGACCGAGGAAGAGCCCTTCGGCGATCTCCACCAGCTCATCGAGGCAGGTCCCGATCGGGGCCGGACCGCCGATCATGGGGTAGCGGTAGTGGAACTGGAAAACCCGCTTCTTTTTCTCTCCGGCGTTGTTCATGGGGAGAATCGATTCGCGGTCCGAGACTCCCAGAAAGATGTACCCCTGTCTGACAAAGGGTGATGGGCCCGCGTCTGCCAACTGTTGAATCGACGGAATCGGCGGATGGTAATTCATGTCCAGCATGCGCATCATGTCATCCGTGGCAAGGATACGGCTATCCTGCAGGTTATTGCCGAAGATCCAGTGATCATTAGCTTCCCGTTCCCAGAAAGCTCGCTCGCTTTCAGACATTCCTTTGTCCCACGAACCGCTCTCCAGGTATGTGGCATAGGGGCCTTTTTCTGCCCAGTATCGCTCCCGGTTCTTTTTGACCAGATCGTAGTGCGGCCAGCTGGCCGGATGATTGCGGAGTTCCGCCACCCGCTCCGGATAGCGTTCCGCCAGATCGCAGCTTTCATCCAGGAGCATGCTCAGCTTGCGGCCACTGATCCGTTCGAAGGATTTCCCGGCCCAGGGAAAGATGAACCTGCCGATGTTGGCCCAGACCGCGTCGAGAATGTTCGGACCGCGCGCATCGCTCTGCATCAGACAGGCAAGCCCGCTGGGAAACATGCTGTTCAGATCAGTATCCGCATCCAGGCCCTGACGCAGGGTGTCGCCGATCCCCAGGTGCAGGTTCAGGGTTGCGCCGTGATAGTAGTCAAGGCCGCGGCACGGCTCTTCCCGGCCGTACCAGAAGAGCTGTTCCGGCGCATTGAAGCGTGTATTGAATCCCTTTCCCTGCCCCTGGAACAGACCGTCCACAATCCGGGGCGCGGTACCGCAGCGGAAGAGCCTGTTCAGCTTCTCAAAGTGACGCAGGTGATCGTCGAGGCAGCTCTGTTCCGCGATCTCCTGCTGAATCCGCTGCAGCATCTGCAGGATCGACTCCCCCTGCCCCAGGAGTTCCTGCACATCGCCATCATCGTCCCTGGTGGATGTTTCCCGACAGAAGGTGGTGAACTTCCTGCTGAGTTGAACATTATCACGCCAACCGGAAACCCAGTCGCTGACATCGGCATATTCCCTGTCGGGACTCCGGACCGGGTTGGCCTGTACCGGCGGAGAAGACGCTGCCAGCCGGTCATAGCCCAGTTCAATGTATCCGCTTTCACCCGGCCGCGGGCGCAGGTGGGGGAAGGCATCATCCGCGTAGACCTGGGCCGCGAAGGCCGGATCCATCATCAGAAAGAAGCCGTTGTTCTGGTATCCGTAGTCTCTGTTTGCATCAACTGGCCGGTATGGTTCGCCAATTTCCCATTTGTCCAGTTCCAGGCCGGGAATGGCCGAACGCATGGCTCCCAGGCTGTAATGGCTGGTGGCCATCACCAGCTGTCCGAGATAGACACCATCCGCGATCTGGACCAGCTCATCAATCAGCCGGGTCATGGGGTAGGCCGGTTCAAGCGCCGGCCAGCGGTAATTCAGCTGGTAGACCGGTTTGCCGTTCATTCCTGGGACAACTGAATTACCCGGTTGCGCAAGGAATATCCCGCCGGTCATGCTGTAGGGGATGTTTTTTTCTTTTTCCAGGTTTTGTGGAAGCAGTTCCCCGAGAAAATCCGAAGCAGATGAATCGGAGGGGCGCTCCTTAAGTTGCCAGACCCTGGTGAGGACAGGGATTCCCAGGCTCTGGAGCAGACCGGGATTGGGCGGTTCGCGGAAGAAGTTACGTCCTATTCTGGTGCTGGCAGGAGCAAAGTGCGCCAGAACCTGGGGATCGTTGTCACAGCTGGACGCGACCGTTTCCCGGGACACCGGCTCAAAGGTCTTTCCCATCCAGAGTCCGGTGTTGGCAAAGGTCGCATTCCAGCAGGTCGCCATCCACTCCACGGCGGCAACTGCCGAGCGGTCCCTGCCGAACATCTGGGCGGTATGCCGGAAGTAGTCGCTGTCGCGAATGGCAACCGGCACGCCGATCATCGGCCCGTCGAGAATGGCATTACAACCGCAGCTGAACAAAATTCCAAGTTTTTCGAAGATTCCGTCCCACTGTTCCCGCTGGCGGTTATCGGAAAGGATACGCTGAAAATTCCCCAGCATACTGAAGGCATTTCCCCGAAGATCATTGGTGATGATTGATTCCAGCTGTTCGGCCAACTTCAGCTCTTCCTCCCTGGAAGCGCAGGGAAAGTTTCGGTAGTCGAGATATTTGCTCATGGTGGACCTCCAGGGTGGATGAGGGTATCAAGCCGCGCAGATGCCGTATTTCGGGAGTATGTCGTGAGATACCGTAATGCGGTGCAGTAAGAGCGCATCATGGAACAGCTTCCAGTTGCTGGTCAGGAAGGTATCCTTGTACGGGTATTGGGGCATATCCCGGCTGGTGCCCAGTGCATCCATCTTCCAGGAACCTTTGCCATCCTCGGCATAGGATATGTCCGCCGGTCCGAAACTGAAGAGCCCCACGCCTAGTGCCTCGACCCATTTCTGATGGCGATCCTCTCCTTCCTCGAATTTGCCATCCATGAACAGTTTCCGGATCTTCTTCATGTCACCCGCTTTAATGCCGGTCACGGTAGCATCCGGATCCTTGAGGAGGTATCTCTTCATGGCCTTGCAGAGGGCGTCGGCTGCTTCGCAGAATATGTCGGTGTTGTTACGTGACACCTCTAGACCGTGGCCGTTCCTGTACTTCCAGGAGAGAAACGGCATGTCGGGAAACACATTGGCTTTACCATGCCCCAAAGCGGGAACAGCTTTTTCAACAACACAATTGATGAACCCTTTCAACCCCTCTTCAAATACTCCGGAATCATCCAATTCTTCAAAATCCTTGACGTCGTTGATATCGTCCAGAACACCGGCAAATCCCTGGTGGGCCCAGGTGTCGGCATACACATGCATCGTAATCCCCAGCCGGTGAAGGGTGTACGGCTTCTCGTGATCGAGTATCGCCGCCCGTACCATCTCGCGGGCCACCGGGCTGTCAGGTGAGGCGACAAGCTTGTGTATGAACGTTCCCTCCGGGTCATCGCCAGGGTTTGCGCCCCCATTGCCGGGAAGGAAGTGAAACGGCATCCAGACCAGCAGGTCTTCCACGGGATCGAAATTTACAAGATCGATGGTTTTGTGCGATGAACTGATCCGTTTGTAGATTGCCCTGTTGTCGAATTTGATTATGCCGTCGCAGGTGGCGTCGTCCACGTACTGGGCCGCATAGGCGATTATGTCGGCATCCTGGGCTGAAAATCCGGCCAGTCTCGCCGCAACATAGGTTACCGCATGGTGAAAATCGATCTGCATGGATATTCCTCCTTTTTACGTTCGTTGTAATGAGATGGATGTCGGATTGGATGGGGGCAGGTCAGGCCGGCTATGTACCGACCTCTGAATAACATTTCATATAAATCATACTAATATTTTAAAATTTTTCAATGGAATATTGATTAAAGGAAAGAACGAGGGCCGCCGGGAGCGGCCCTCGCATATCTGGGGGAGAGGTCTTTAATTCCCTCTCTTCAGACCACGATTGATCTTTCAAGGAAAGGGAACGGGCGGGGATGGGTACGGCACGGAACAGCGATCGGGGTGTTTCTGTCAGGCACTATCCCGGTAGGGCGAGGAATCGACCGTATATACGGCCTGATCCCCGCTGAAGGCGACAAACACCCTTCTCTGCCGGGGGCCGTCGAATTCGCAGAAGTAGAGCGCCTGCCAGGTTCCCAGCCAGAGCCGCCCTTCCCGGACAATCACCTGCAGCGACGGACCGAAGAAACTGGCCTTGAGATGGGCATCGGAATTGCCCTCGCTGTGTCGGAATTCGGGGCTGCAGGGGATCAGTTGGTCGCTGAACCAGGCCATATCGCGGATTACATCCGGGTCGGCGTTTTCATTGATGGTGATCCCGGCGGTGGTGTGGGGAGAGAAGATGGTCAGAACCCCGTTCCGCCAGTCCTGTTTTTTCACCAGACTCACGACTCTGGCGGTAATATCGACAAACTGAGTGCGCTTCTGCGTGCTGACACCGATCTCTGCCGTTTGCATCTGCCCTCCCGCGATCTGTCATTCTTCCATCAGGTTGCATGTAATGATCCCAGAAAATGCTGCCTCGCGCAAGGGTCGCTTGTCTCAAGGGTGGATGCTACTGCACATCCGCGGTGCGGTTGTTGTGTTTCTTACGGTAGATGGTACGGCTGGCCCGGTTCTGTTCGCGGGTCAGTTTTTTTCGCTCGGCCCTGGTCAGGACTCCATCGGATTTCATGTGCTGCTCATCCTGCTGGATTTTGGCCTGCTGGGCCTCGAGGCGACCGGTTTCACGGGGTGTCAACGCACCACTGGCAACCCCCTGGTCGATGCGCCGTTCCTGGTTCTGTTCACGCTGCTGGATACGGGGATCATCGGTGGAACCGGCGAGTGCTGCGCCTGCGAAGAGGGCCGTGGCGATGGTGATGGTGATAACCTGCACGATAGTTTTCATGATCTGCTCCTTGAAAGTTTATTTGCGATACCTACTCTCTACAACGCAGTGCCTGCGCTATGGTTGACAAATAAACTTCACCATCACCCATCTTTATTCCTGTCCCTGCTCCGACCGCAGCTTCCGGCGCACGGAGCGCCGCTCCTCCGGTGTCATGTTCCGCCACCGTTGGCGGATGTCTTTGCGCTCCTCCGGGGGGAGGCTCCGCCACTTGTTGCGCAGCGCCTCGCGCTGTTCAAGTGGCAGCCCCTGAAACCAGCGGAATCGTTCTCTGATTTTTTCCTGCTCAGCCAGTGGCAGTCTGCGGAATTCCCTGAAGCGTTGCTTGATGGCGTCCCGCTGTTCCGGCGTCAGATTGCGCCAGCGCTTGAAGCGCTCCTTGGCATCCTGTCGTTCAGCCGGGGACATGTGCTGCCAGCGCGCGGCGCCCCGCTGCAGCGCTTCCCGGCGCTCGGGAGGCAGACTGTCCCATTTATTTTCGAACGGCTTGAGCAACTGCTGTTCGCCCGGCTTCATCTCATTCCAGCGCAGGCCATCTTCGCCATGGACGACAACGGCGAACAGCAGGCCGACGGTCACAACGGATATCCGCAGCAATCTACTTTTCATTGTCAGAATCCTTCTGCTCTTTCCTGTTGGGAAGCTTTTTCCGTTTCCGGTCGCCTGTTGATGCAACCGGCTGTTCCTTTTTCTGTTCGCGTTCGCCGCCCTGTTCAAAAAGGAGCGGATCAACCGCATGTCCCGCGCTGGTCTCGAAGTGGCCCAGAAATTCAAGCATGTCTGCATCGGGCACCTGCGAATCTCTTCCCCACGCATGGGCAGGCAGCAGTGCCAGCAGCGCAATCAATAAAACCTCAGCGGGTTTCATGGGTCTCGGCCAGCCAGGTGTAAAAATCCAGTTCCCGGTACATATCCAGGCTGCCCTGGGTTGCCAGCATCTCGATCTCCTCGGCCCTGGTGTCGGTCATGCTGGGACGGGCGACGTACCAGAGCGACACTGCCGCCACCATGACAACCGCCGTGGCAAGGCCGGTGATGGGAAGCAGGCGCATGAAATGCAATCCGGGCAGAAATGCCCGCACCGGTTGGGCCAGTGCCCTGCGCCGGCTTTCGACCAGACGGGCCATAATTGCCGGATCCATGTGCTCCAGTCCGGCATTCAGCTCATCTTTAACACAGCTGACAAGAAAACCATTCCCGTTGTCGTCATTCATGGCTGATACTCCTCCAGTTTTCCGCGCAGGGCCTGCACCGCGCGAAAATAATGGGTTTTCACGCTTCCCTCCGAACACCCCATGGCTCGCGCCGTATCGGCAACATCCAGCCCCTCCCAGGAACGCAGCAGAAAAGCCTGTTGCTGTCGCAACGGCAGCACACTGATCGCCTGTTCCAGGTGCCTGCCCAGCTGTGAACGTTCCAGATGTTTCAGGGGGCTGACGCCGTTCGGGTCCGCCAGTTCCTGGAGAGGGTCGGCAGCGCCCCCATCCCGGTCATCCCACCCCAGCCAGACCTGGACCCGCTTTAGCACGGAACGGCGGCGGTGGGCATCCCTGATCCTGCTCTGCAGCACCTTGAAAAAAAGCGGCGGCCACTCCTGCTCCGGTTTGGATCGATACAAGCGAACGAAGTCAAACATGGAGTCCTGGACAATGTCCAGGGCCGCATCGTCAGCGCCAACGGCAAACCTGGCCATGCTGAACGCCCGTTTTTCCACGTTGCTCAAAAAGATATTCAGGCTTGAAGAACGCTCCAGGTTTGACTCCTCATATTCCACAACCAAATCAGGGGGATTACCCCTTCTAGCAGTAACGTTTCAGCGTTCAATCGGTTGACATCGACAGAAATAAAAAACCGTGGTGTCCGGCTTTGATAATAATGTCAGCCCTAAAGCTCTGCCATGTCCCCTCACCCTGCCTTCAGCCACCCTCTCCATTATGCCCATCAGGGTGCAGTGGGAAAGGTATTGATTTGTATCCCTTCTCCCTCAGGGAGAAGGTGCCCTGAAGGGGCGGATGAGGGGCCCGACGACGCCCTATTTAGTCAGTCACTCTACACCGTCATCTGCTCCTGCATCATGCGGTACTGCACCACGTCCTCCACCGTAACCAGCGGAAAGTCGTGCTGTCGGGAGAAATCCAGGATATCGGGAAGCTGCGCCATGCTTCCGTCGGGATTGGTGAGTTCGCACAGCACTCCGCACGGCTCCAGTCCTGCCAGGCGCATCAGATCGACGGTTGCCTCCGTGTGCCCCCGGCGCTCCAGCACACCGCCGGGGCGGGCCCGCAGCGGAAAGACATGGCCGGGACTGTTGAGATGGTCAGGTCCGGCGCCATCGGCAATGGCGGCCCGGATGGTGGCGAGACGGTCGGCCGCCGATACGCCGGTGGTGACTCCCTCGGCCGCCTCGATGGATACGGTGAAGGCGGTCTGAAAACGGCTGCTGTTGTCCTCCACCATCATGGGCAGATCCAGTCGCCGAACGTGTTCATCGGTCAGACAGAGACAAATAATACCGCTGCATTCGCGGATCAGCATGGCGACCTGCTCCCTGGTCAGGGAGTGGGCGGCGAAAATCAGGTCGCCCTCGTTTTCGCGCTGCTGGTCATCGGTGACCAGCACACCGCGTCCGTCGCGCAAGGCGTCAAGCGCCTGCTGCATGCGTTCCTGCGGGGTTCCAAGTTGTGGGTGGGTGATATAATTCTGATTCAAGGTGCTACCTCCGGAAATAGAGTGGCTTACCAGAATCAGGGCTGTGGAAAGGGCAACCGCCGGCGCACTGCCGGACAGCCTCGCACATAAAAAACCAATGGCGGGTCAATGACTGCCGTATCCTCTTTCATCCGGACTGTAACCGTCGGCTCTGGCCTCTCACCAGATCTGCTGACCCCCCTCACAGGGGAAGGGGCGCTCGCGGGCTCCCCAGAATGACCTGGGATACCGCCGGTGGGGAGTTGCACCCCGCCCTGAGAATAAGCGGAATCACCATAAAAAATGTGGCTGCCGGTGTCAACTGCTTTTGTTGAGCGGAATCCGCCCTGAAACCCTTCCGGCGGCAACCAGCGGTGTACGCCGGTACAAACGACAGATCCCCCTGCCCCCTTCTGAAAGGGGAGAGGGGGATCTGTTAGCAAGCATGGGGACAACCTGCCATTCGCCCGTACATCCGAACCTAGCCCGACAGACCCTCCCACTCGGCATACAACTGCTCCAGCTGCTCATTCAGGGCCGCGTGACGCTCCCCCGCTTCCTTGCCCCGTTCCGGGTCGTCGAAGAAACCGGGCTGGGCCATGTCCTCTTCCAGAAGGGCGATGGATGATTCGGTACGGGCAATTTTTTTTTCAGTCTCCACCATCAGCTTCTGACGCTTTTCATCTTCCCGTTTTTGCCGCTTCTGTTCCTCACGATCCCTGAGCCGCTCCGCTTTTTCAAAAACAGGCAGTGGAGCCGGTTCACCGGATGCAACCCGGGTCTCAGCCCCTGACGTCCGGGGCTGCGCTATCGGGATTGCCCGCTGTTCCCCCGCCTTCTTTTCCAGATAATACTCGTAGTCACCGAAATATTCGGTCAAGATCCCCCCCTCCACCTCCACGATGCGGGTGGCCAGGCCATTGACGAAGTAGCGGTCGTGGGAAACAAACACCAGCGTGCCGTCGAAGGAGCGCAGGGCATCCAGCAGCACCTCCTTGCTGAACAGATCCAGGTGGTTGGTCGGTTCATCCATCAGCAGCAGGTTGGAGGGTCGCAGCAGCATCTTGGCCAGGGCCAGGCGGTTGCGTTCACCACCGGAAAGGACACCCACTTTTTTGTTGATGTCGTCGCCGGAGAAGAGGAAGGCGCCCAGGATATCCCGCAACTTGGGAACCATATCGTAGGGCGCGTCGGCATACAGCTCATCCCAGGCGCTGCGGCTGGAATCGAGTACATTGGCCTGGTCCTGGGCGAAATAGTCCATGGAGACATTGTGGCCCATGATGCGCTGGCCATCCTGGAATGTGGCTCCGGCCAGCACCGACATGAGCGTGGATTTGCCGGCCCCGTTGTGGCCGACCAGGGCAACCCGCTCCCCCTTTTCGATGACCAGATTGATGCGGTCCAGCACGACGTGACGGTCATAGGCCTTGGTCAGCCCCTTCAACTCCATGACAATCTTGCCGCTCTTGGGGGCATCGGGGAAATGGAAGCGGATCCGCTTGCGCTCCGGCGGAATGACGATCCGCTCCACCTTTTCCAGATGTTTGATGCGCGACTGGACCAGGGAGGCCTTGTTGGCCTGATAGCGGAAACGGCGGATGAAATCCTCGACCTTTTCCACCTCTTCATCCTGGATGCGCTTGGCTTCGCGCAGGGCGGAAACGCGCTCCTCGCGCTGGACCAGATAGCGCGAATAGATGCAGTGGTAATCGCTGATGGTGTGGTTCCAGACCTCGGCCACCCGGCTGCAGACCTGATCCATGAAAAAGCGGTCGTGGGAGACGAGGATTACCGAGCCGGGGTAGGAGCAGAGATATTCCTCCAGCCAGTTGCGGGCCTCGATATCCAGGTGGTTGGTCGGTTCGTCCAGCAACAGCACATCCGGCCGCTGCAACAGCAGCCGCGCCAGGGCGATGCGCATCTGCCAGCCGCCGGAGAACTCGCCGCAGTCGCGGTACCAGTCATCCTGGGAGAAACCCAGCCCCTTGAGCACCGTGCCGATTTCCGACTCCATGGTGTAGCCGCCCCGGTGACGGAACTGCTCCTGCAGCTCTCCGTAACGCTGAAGCAGCTGGTCATGCTCGGGGGAGTCGTGGGAAAACCGCTCCAGTTCCTGGCCCAGCTGGTGCAGTTCCTGCTCCATGGCCAAAAGCTCACCAAATGCGGAGCGCGCCTCGTGGAACAGCTGGCAGCCGGAAGTGACAATACCATCCTGGGGTAGATAAGAGGCGCGAGCGCCGCGGGCAAACTGGATTTCGCCGGACGACGGTTCGGTGAGCCCAGCGATGATCTTCATCAGGGTGGACTTGCCGGCGCCGTTTTCGCCAACCAGGGCCACCCGTTCGCCCTTTTTCAGATGCCAGGATATGTCGGTAAAGAGGGGATTGCCGGCAAAGTCTTTGGAGAGTTGTTTGAGATGGAGCATGGGGACTTTTGTAACACAATCGGCCGTCAGCGGCAAGGGGGAGTGCTTTTTCTGTTTAAAGCGGCTTGCGCGAGGTTGCCCAGGCAATAACGAGGGAATAGCCGACAGTTGATCGGGCAGTTGTTCGGCCCGGTCCAGCGGTCAAGTCGGGAACTCGATTTTCACATAATATATTCAGCTATGTCCCTATTCTGGTCTGTTTCCTTGCCCTGGCCATGTGGCGCACCCTGCAGCAGTGGATGAAAGCATCCGGACTGGGGACCGCGCCACGAAAACTGATCGAAGAATTAAAAGAGCTGAAGTCACCGGACGTGCTGTTGTCAACGAGGGAGAAGACCATCAGACTCCGGATGCAGACAACCCCTGAAAAGCATCTCAAGGTTCTTCTTCAGAGACTTAAGATCCAAATCCCCACCAGACCGAAAGTGATAGAAAATGTAGTGGAGAAAATGGTCTGATTTTGAACTTAACTACCTGATTCACCGTTGTTACAACTTCATAACTGCGGAAGATGGGTTAAAATAAAAATTGCATTGGGCAACATGCGCATGGTGTCGGTCAGCACCTGGCTGGTGGACAAAGAGACCAAGCATGGCACCTAGCTGGAGGAACTGAAAATTCTATCTGCGGGAAGAGGTTATCAAGTGAGGAGAAAAGGTGGTGATCTTAAGTCAGTGGCTGCGGATGACGGATCGATCGAGGATCTATTGAAGGTCAACGGTAACGGCCACCCGGGCATTCCCGCTCAGGTGGCCGCTGTTCGTTTGGAACTTAAAAAAATCGGCGCTGCTACCCGATACCCAGGGCAGCCGCCGCATCGCGGTAGACCTTTTCCGCCTGGCTGTTGAAGGGCACAAAGATGATCCGCTCGAATCCGCCCTTGGCGGCCTCCTCACTGGCGATGGAAAGGGCGATCTTGGCGCCGTCAGCCATGGGGTAGCCGTAGACACCGGCGCTGATGGCGGGAAAGGCGATGCTGGTCAGATTGTGGTGACGGGCCACCCGGAAGCAATTGCGATAGGCGTTTTCCAGCAGCCGTGGCTCGCCCTTGTCGCCGCCGTGCCAGACCGGGCCAACGGTATGGATGACATGTTTGGCGGGCAACCGGTACCCCTTGGTTATCTTGGCCTCACCGGTCGGGCAGCCACCCAGGGCGGAGCACTCCTGCACCAGCTGCGGCCCGGCGGCGCGATGGATGGCACCATCAACCCCACCACCGCCCAGCAGGGTATTGTTGGCGGCATTGACAATGGCATCCACCGCCAGTGTGGTGATATCAGTCTGAATGATTTCGATGCTTGTCATCTGGTTTCCCCCTCTGTACAGGATTCAGGCAACCTTGCATCTACTTGATAGCAGGTTTCGGCTATTTTGCAACAGCCGCTATCCTCTCACCTCTCCCTGCAGCGTAATGATCAATTCGTTGTAGGGGATCTGCTTGCCGGATGCGGCCAGGGCCTGGCGGGCTGCAATGGCGATACCACCGCAACAGGGCACCTCCATCTTCAGCACGGTCACGCTGCGGATATCGGACTTGATGAATAGTTCGGTCAGTTTCTGTTGATAGAAATTGTTATCATCCAGCTTGGGACAGCCCATGACAACGGCCTTTCCCTTGAGAAAATCCTCGTGGTAACCGGCATAGGCCACCGGTACGCAGTCGGCGGTGATCAGCAGGTCGGCGTCCTGGAAATAGGGAGCGCTGGTGGAGACCAGGCTGAGCTGCACCGGCCACTGCCCCAGCTGACTCTGACGACTCCCCTTTGTCTCCTGCACCGCGCTTTCCTTGGGACGCTCAAAACTGATGGAGCGGGAACCGGGACAACCACCACCCTGGTGATGATGTCCGGAAGCCGGCTTGATTTCCGGTGTCTGCTGATGAACCGCTGCTGTTTTGCCCTGGGCTTTCAGGTGCTGCTCAACCGCGGCCTCATCAAAGGCATCGGCCTCACGCTCCTCAACGGTGATGGCGCCCAGGGGACAATCACCCAGGCAGGCGCCCAGTCCATCGCAGAGCTTGTCGCTGGCCAGAACCGCCTTGCCGTCGATGATGGTGATGGCGCCTTCGGCGCAGGATGGAACGCACTGTCCGCAGCCGTTGCATTTTTCAGGATCAATGTTTACGATTTTTCTAATCATGCTGTGATTCTCCTTTGTAAGTCGGTTGGTTTTATATGTGTTCAGACAATCCCGGTTCAAAATAAATAGTGCCAGAGATAGTCCAGCCTGCCCCGCATGATCATCCTGCGCCCCGAATAGGCCATGATTTCCCTGATTTTTTTTCGCTCCGCCGCGGCATAGCAATGGATCCGGCAATGCTTGCAGCTCGGCTTTTCCGCTTCCAGAGGGCAGTTCAGCCGTTTGGTAACGACGTATTTCATGAAGTGGGCGCAGTCGGGACAGATCAGAATATCTCCCAGTCCGGCGGGAAGCGGGTAGCTGCTCCGCCTGACCGATCCGTGTCTGCCGGAGCAATGGACCTGGACAAACGAGCCGATCAGCCTGATATCTCTTTTTTGGCGCTTCTCTACTGTTTCCATGGTTGTGATCATGAACGGCGCGGGCAGGAACAGACATGACCCACGTCAATATTTTCAGCTTTTCCTTTGCATCTGGTGTGCCTTTGCATTACATTACCCCATCAGATAAATCGTTGTTTTAGGGAGAACTGCTCCATGGCCACTTCGGTTGTCGCCTTTGTTGCAAAATCGAATACCGGAAAGACGACCCTGCTGGAAAAGGTTATTCTGGAACTTAAAAAACGGGGTTACCGTATCGGCGCCATCAAGCATGACGCCCACAGCTTCGACATCGACCATCCGGGTAAGGATTCGCACCGTCTGGCAACTGCCGGCGCGGATACCATGCTGATCACATCCCCGGAAAAACTGGCCCTGATAAAAAAACATGCTGAAACGCCTCCCTTGGAACAGTTGATCGAGACGTATTTTGGCGATGTGGATATTGTACTGACCGAGGGTTTCAAGCGAAGTTCACTTCCCAAGATCGAAGTACACCGCGCCGAGCGGAGCCCAACCCTGCTCTGCCGGGGTGAGGAGCACGACCCCACGCTGCTGGCGGTGGCAAGCGATGAGCCGCTGGACCTGGATGTGCCGGTACTGGATATCAACAACCCGGTTCAGGTGGCGGATTTTGTGGAAGAGAAGGTCATTCGCGCACGGCAATGACTCTCTTGTCCGGGCCGCTCACTCCCGTATATCACATGGCAGTGTCCCCTGCGTCCTTCAGATTCCGTGGCTCTCAATGGTAGAAAATACAACGATTGTGTGATGGGTAAACATGAACCTGACTGATTCCCTGGGAAGAAAAATCAATTATCTGCGTTTATCGATTACCGATCGCTGCAACATGCGCTGCTTTTACTGCATGCCCAGCGTAGGCGTTGTCGACAAGGGGCACAAGGCGGTGCTCAGCTACGAGGAACTGCTCCTGATTGCCGAGGTGGCTGTTGGCCTGGGCATTGAAAAGATACGCGTGACCGGCGGAGAACCGTTGGTCCGGGTCGGTGTGGTGGATTTTCTCCAGCGTCTGGCAGCCATACCCGGCCTGCAACACCTGGCCCTTACCACCAACGGATTTTTGCTGGAGGAGATGGCTGCCGACCTGTTCCGGGCTGGAGTGCAACGCCTGAATGTCAGTCTCGACTCCCTCAATGGGGACACTTTCAGAAAAATTACCCGCGGAGGCGACCTGCGCAAGGTGCTGGCCGGCCTGGAGGCTGCGGAACGGGTTGGCTTCCCCCTTCCCAAGATCAATGTGGTGACCATGCGCGGGGTCAACGACGCTGAAATCCTTGACTTCGCAGAACTGACGCTGTCACGGGGCAACTCGGTTCGCTTCATCGAATATATGCCGGCCATAAAAGAAAATGGCTGGCAACGGTACTGCATCTCCGGAAACGAGATCCTGGAGCGTATTGCCACCAAGTTCACCCTGGAAGAGGTGGACAAGGGAATTTTCTCCGGCCCATCGCGGGACTACCGTATTCCGGGAGCCCAGGGGACCATCGGCATCATCACCGCCGTTTCCGGTCATTTTTGCAGCGAATGCAACCGCATCCGGGTCACCTCAACCGGCCAGGCCAAGGGCTGCCTGTTTGCCGACGCAAAAACCGATCTGATGCAATGGCTGCGGCCACCCGATCGCGAGGGACTGGAGCGGGTGCTGAAAGAGGTGGTCATGACCAAGCCGGAACGCCACGGCATCACCCAGGACGGCTATAATCACAAGAATTTCAATATGTCACAGATTGGAGGATAGGATGCCACAGGTTGTCGCCACCTGCATCAGCGAAAAAAAAGGAGAACGCAAGACCCAGGTGGAAGCGGTAACGCTACGGGAAAATCACGGAATTGTCGGTGATGCCCATGCGGGCGAATGGCATCGCCAGATAAGCCTGTTGGCCACGGAGAGCATCGAAAAGATGCGCAAACTGGGGCTGGACGTGGATTGCGGTGATTTTGCCGAAAACATTACCACCAGCGGCATCGAACTGGTATCCCTGCCCATCGGTACACGCCTTCAGGTAGGGGAAACGCTGCTGGAAGTCACCCAGATCGGCAAGGAATGCCACACTCGCTGTGCAATATACCATCAGGCGGGCGATTGCGTCATGCCCAAGGAGGGTATTTTCGCAAAAGTAATCACCGGCGGTGTTATCCGTCCGCAGGATGAGGTGCGGGTGATTTCATCGGCATCCGCCTGAAGAGTAGCGGTCGCCACCGGGCAGAACCTTTCCTCTCTCATCATATGTGACCGAGCAGACGCTCCATGGCCCGCGCCAGTCCCGAGGCGGCAACATGGCTGTTGCGGGCCAGTCGGATCACCTGGGGGATGATAGCTGGGCGGCGCAGAATGGTGGCAAGCACCTTAGCGGGACGGATGCGCATATCCTCATCGCAGAACTCGTCTATGGAGAAATCAAGTTCCTCATCCCAGGGATCGCTGATGGCGCGCAGGGCCAAAAACGGAATTGAATGCGAGGCGGCAATCCGGGCCACGGCAGCGCTCTCCATCTCAACCACCGGATTGACGACACCGGCGGGTAATCTGAGTGCAAGATCGCCTTTATTGAGAATCTGATCGCAGCTGATACACACACCACGCCGAAACGAGAGGCTGTCGGCAGCCGCGTTGCGGCCGTAGAATCCCACCGCAACCTCCTCAAGCTCCGCACCGCTCAGGTGTAAAATCCGTTCGGCCATAACCACATCACCCACCACAAGCCCTGGCAGCACGGCTCCTCCGAAACCGGCGGAGATCATCAAATCGGGAGATTCCGTAGCCAGAGCCGATGCAGCCCAACCGGCATTGAGCATACCCATGCCTGCCTCAACCAACACGATTTCATGACCGGAAATTTGGATGCGATACCTTTTTCGGCCGCTAAGCAGCGACGTTTCCCGGAGTCTTGCTCTCCGCATTATTGCCCTGCTTTCCTCCGGCATGGCGGTAATAATCACTATCTTCATCTGTTCCCGGAACTCCTCCCGTTTAATCTCTGCAAGACAAACTACACCGATTTGTGGTTTTCATCCAAGAGCAAAGAAACGAAATGCTGGACAAAAGCAATCGCATGAATTATATTTCCTCTTCCCTTGCGGAGAGATGTCCGAGCGGTTGAAGGAGCACGCCTGGAAAGCGTGTGTACGTTAACGCGTACCGAGGGTTCGAATCCCTCTCTCTCCGCCATTTAACAATCCGGCAGAGTCCGTTGCAGTCCAAAAGCCCCTGAGAAATCAGGGGCTTTTTCTTTTTGTTGTCCGAGCATATCCAGCCCTGTCTTTTGACATCCGATGTTTTTTGTGGTAGATTTTTACCCAAAATACCACAAAAAAATTCGCCTACCACAAAAACCTACCACAATAGCGGGAGGTGCTTTATGCCAAGACGGATTGTTCCACTAACCGATGTTCAAGTAAGGAATGCCAAGCCAAAAGAAAAGGACTATAAGTTACCAGATGGATATGGCCTTTATCTGCTGGTATCCAAAACCGGGGGCCGGCTCTGGCGCTTCAACTTCATCTTTGATAACAAGCCAAATCAATTATCCCTTGGCTCCTACCCTGAAATCACTCTTGCAGATGCCCGCCAGCGGCGGGAAGATGCACGCAAACTCCTCGCTCACGGTATTAACCCAAGTGATGCCCGCAAAGCCGAAAAACAATCACAGACCCAGCAATCTGAAACATTCGAGGTAATTGCCCTAGAGTGGTATAATCGCCAGGTGCCGGTATGGGCTGCCACTCATGCCGCAACGGTTATTAGTCGCCTGAAGCGAGATGTTTTCCCCCATGTAGGCGCGCGACCAATTTCGGAACTCAAAGCGACAGACATGCTGCAGGTGTTCCGGCGTATTGAGGCACGAGAGAAAATAGAAACTGCACACAGGGTCAAATCCATCTGCGGTCAGGTATTTCGTTATGCTGTTGCCACCGGTCGTGCCGAGCGCGATTGCACGGCAGACTTGCGAGGCACGTTGACACCGGTTATTCCCAAACACCATGCAGCACTCACTGACCCCAAGGATGTTGCCCCTTTTTTGCGGGCAATTGATGAATATGATGGCTCGTTCACCGTCAAGTGCGCCATGCGCCTGTCATCACTTGTTTTTCTTCGTCCGGGTGAATTGCGCTTGGCAGAATGGACAGAGTTCGACCTTGATGCAGGTGAATGGAACGTGCCTATTGAACGGATGAAACTTAAGAAGCGCCTTAAAGAAGCGCGTAAAGGTGAAAAACACCTTGTTCCGCTGGCACGGCAGGCTGTCGAAATACTCAAGGCACTCCACCCTGTAACAGGTGAAGGGAAGTATCTCTTTCCAAGTATGACCACAAACTTGAAGCCAATCAGCGACAATACGATCAATCAGGCGATTCGGCGCCTGGGATACGATAAAGACGAAATGACAGCTCACGGATTCAGGGCAATGGCCAGGACTATTCTTGAGGAAGTCTTACATATTCAACCAGAAATCATAGAACACCAGCTAGCACACGTTGTCAGGGATTCGCTCGGACGCGCCTACAATCGCACGACACACCTGTCAGCTCGAAAGAAGATGATGCAGACGTGGGCAGACTATCTCGACAAGCTGAAAAGCGGGGCAAAAATCATCCAATTTCCAGCGAAGCTATCTTGATAAACATTAAAAAATATGTTTTCAAATGCTTTCAGGATATTTCAGAATGTTTCTATAGTTTTCAAAACGTTTCATATCATATTGTTTTTATTGATTATTTTTTGATTTTTTTTCTTGACGATGCCATTTGAAGATGTATTATTCTGTCCAACATACATCGATTGATTCCGCTCGGCATTGCGGGTCAAGGGTCACGGCATGAGATTTGGCATCATACTTCGAAACCGCTTGCCTTACTGATTAAGTTCTCCACTATGTGATTCATGCAGGGCCATTACCTAGATGCAAGGTGATGGCCTCTTTTTTATTCCAGCCGCCTCCATTGCCCTGTCGGGCGTAAATCATTTGATTGCCAGCAAAGCTGGCTTTATTCGAAGAGAGATGGAGGCAGATCAATATGGGAACCACCGCAGCAAACCCTACCTTGCCGGAAACCGGCTTTGTCCGGCTCTGCAACATTATTGGCGACGCCAAAGCCGATCCCCCCATTCCAGCCATCATCCCGGTATCCAGGAGCACCTGGTGGGCCGGAGTCAAATCCGGCCGCTACCCGAAGCCGGTCAAGCTCGGCGCCCGCATCACCGCCTGGAAAGTGTCCGACATCAGGGCGCTGATCGACGAGATGCCGGTATGCGAGGGGACTTCATGACAACCAAGTCATCGGGCATAGAAGCTTTTCTCGAAGCGATCCGCCAGTCAACCGGCGGCGTCCCGCGATTATCCGAAATTGTCCCCGGCAAGATGGTACGCTTCGCCAGCAGTGACCGGAAAAGTGACAAGGCTGGCTGGTGCAAGCTCTTCGAAGATGGCGTGGGAGGAGTATACGGCTGCTGGCGCCAGGGAATCTCCGAATCCTGGCAAGCCGGCATCTTCCGGACTCCCGAAGAAAAAGCCGCCTTCCGGGTAAAGGTAAAACAGGCCAGGGAAGAAGCCGCCAGAATACTCGAAGAGAACCGGCGGATCTGCCGGGAGATCTCGGCCAAGCTCTGGGAGAAAGGCCGGGACATCAACGCGAAGCATCCCTACCTGGCGGCAAAGGGAGTCAAATCCCACGGCCTCAAGCAGCTCAGGCAAATGCTCCTGGTCCCGGTCCGGGACAAGGACGGCGTCCTGCACGGTCTCCAGTTCATTCAACCGGATGGCACCAAGAAGTTTAAAAGAGACACAGCCGTAACCGGCTGCTACCACGCCATGGGAAAGCCGGAAGCCAGGATTCTGATAGCCGAGGGTTACGCCACCGCTGCCACCCTCCACGAGATCACCGGGCATGCCGTGGCCTGCGCCTTCAACGCCGGCAACCTGCGACCTGTGGCAGAAGCGCTCAGGAAGAAGTATCCGGACATGGTCCTGGTTATCTGCGCCGATGACGATCATCTCAAGAAAGGCAATCCCGGTCTGAGACAGGCAATCGAAGCTGCTCGAGCCGTGAATGGGCTTGTCGCGGTTCCGGCATTTTCCTCGAAAAGGGGGAACATGGACAAGGACTTCAACGACCTGGCCCGGCTGTCAGGTCCGGAAGCGATCAAGGCCTGCATCGAAGCAGCAGCCCCCCCTCCTACGGAAGACCCGTTCCCCCTTGACTTGTCACTCAACGAAGTAATCAGGAGACTTTCCAGACTCTCCCCCTTGCAGTACGACCAAGTCCGCCGGAAAGAAGCCAAGGAACTGGGAGTAAGACCCTCCACCCTGGATGCCGTCATCAGGGAAGCCCGCAAGGGAACAATCCCCGACGATCTTCCCTTTGCTGAGGTCGAACCTTGGCCGAAACCAATCGAGCCCTCACAGTTATTGAACGATATCGCCGCAACCGTCCGGCGCTTCATCGTCTGCGACAGGGAGATCTCACATGCCGTTGCCCTGTGGGTTGCCATGACCTGGTTCATCGACGTGGTACAGGTCGCGCCTCTGGCGGTCATCACCTCGCCGGAGAAACGTTGCGGCAAATCGCAACTTCTGTTTCTCCTGGGGCGCCTCTCGGCCAGGGCGATCACCACCAGCAGCATCTCGCCGGCGGCACTCTATCGCACCATCGATGCCTGGTGTCCAACACTGCTGATCGACGAAGCCGACGCCTTCATGAAAGACAACGAGGAGCTGCGCGGGCTTTTGAATAGCGGCCATACCCGGGAGAGCGCCTATGTCATCCGTACCGTGGGCGACGACTTCACTCCGACCAAGTTCAACACCTGGGGCGCCAAGGCCCTTGCCGGCATCGGCCATCTCGCCGACACCCTGATGGACAGATCGATCATCCTGGAGCTGAGGAGAAAACTGCCCCATGAAGAGGTCGACCGTATCCGCCACGCCGAAACGGGACTCTTCGATGAATTACGTTCCAAACTGGCGAGATTTGCCGAGGATTACAGGGAACAGGTCCGAAACACCAGACCACCCCTTCCCCAAATCCTGAATGACCGGGCGCAGGACAACTGGGAACCGCTCCTGGCCATCGCCATGGCAGCCGGAAACGACTGGCTGCGGCTCGGCGCAGTAGCCGCGCTGAAATTGTCCGGCAGCGAGAGTGCTGCACAAACAATCGGGACTGAACTTCTCGCGGACATTCAGGAGATCTTCGGCGACAACCGGGAGCGGATAACCACGGCCGAGCTGATCCGGCTTTTGTGCAAGGATGAGGAGAAGCCTTGGGCCACCTTCAACCGGGGGAACTCCATAACCCCACGACAGGTGGCGAAGCGCCTCAAGGAATACGGAATAATATCCCGCTCCATCCGCCTCGGAATCGAGACCGCCAAGGGTTACACTCTGGATCAATTTCAGGAGTCATTCTCTCGCTATGTATCTCCTGAGATATCCGTCACGGCGTCACGAAGCGGCAATCATACGGACTTGAATGTGACGGATAAAATCCTCCAGGAGGGACCACTTTTTTTGACGGAAGCTGACCTGTTGGAGATGGTACCGTGAGGATTGAAACTCTCAGGCCGGCCAGCAGCAAATCGTCCCTGCACAGAAAGCCGTTTTTAGTTACTGCGAAACGCATGATCGATTGTGCCTCATATGACAGATGAGAAAAAAATATATGGCCTTACCCCTCGAAAATATCCGTCACACGTCACAACCCAGTATCCATGCGGGTTTGCGTGTGACGGATTGTGCGCCACATCCGGCACACGACCCATCACATCCGTCACAGAATCCGTCACAAGAGTCACATGTGCCGTTTATGAAATGAAATCCGTCACACGCAAATCCGCAGCCAGAGCGGGTTGTGACGTTGTTACGGATAAATTACCCCCAGAGAGAGCACTATTTTTTTTCTGAAGCTTGATCAGTTGGAGTAGTCACCATGAAGGCGAGAGTCATCGAAGCGTTCCCGACCAGAAAAGGGATGTTATCCAAAGGGCAGATCATCGAAATACCGCCGGCGCTCCTGGAGAAACTGAAGGGAAAGGTCGAGCCAATCTCGGAGCCCAAGGCATGGCTCACCGAAAAAGGTGAGTTGAGGACCCAGGGAGTATTCGACGACCTGGCGGCGGAAATCGTCAGGCTGACGAAAGACAACCTGCTCCTGCAGCGGCAGCTGCTAACGAGGCACTGCGGTGAATTCGACCAGCAGCATATAGGCCACCTCTGGGAAGCATGGGAGGAGCGCGTAGCGATCATGGAACATGACGGCGGCCTGTCCCGCCGGGAGGCCGAATACGAAGCAGCTGAGAGGTTGCATCTCCTGGCGTTCATGGATATCCGCGCTGATGCGCGGAGCGGAAACTGAGGGGGAAGAGAAAAGTACCGCCATATGTATTTGTCCCTGATCGGTAGGAACGAAATTCGCCGGTATATGTACCACCCCCTCAGTCTCCGCGCTATGTCAGCATGCGCAGACACAGCGCGGAGACGGCAACAGTGTGGTTTTTGAGATGAAAGCGCGACAGGGAGCGGAGGATAGCCGAATGAGCAGATTGAACGAGACGTTTGACGCAAAGAAAGAGGTCGAGTGGATACGCAGCCATCGCGCCGAAGCAAGGCGCAAGCTCTACCGCAAGAGCCGACTGGACAGATACCGCTCCGAACTGGTTGCCTTGAAGCAGGCAGGCGCATCATGCGCCGACCTGGTGGAGTGGCTGAGAGTGAATCACCGGCTGAAGATCCATCGCAGCTCCATCGACCGTTATCTCAGGAAACTTCCGGAGCTGAAGATGATGACAATCGAAACCGGCCAACCCAAAGAGGAAGTCTGACCATGCCCAGCTTCAGATCGGAAAAGTCACAGGCCGATCATGCCATTTCCCAAAAGCTGGCACTGGGCAAGGGGCGACACGACAACAAGAACGACGGCAGAATCCACAGCCTCGGAACGGCGCGGGGATATGGTAATTCCCTCAAGATGGTTGTCGGGTACATGAAGGAACACCGGCTCGGAGATCTCCGCAATTTGACCGAGAAGATTGCCAAGCAATACCTGGAAGAGAGGGCCATTAAAGTTAGCCAGAAGACCCTCGATCTCGACCGCCAGGCGATCCAGATGCATCTGGGGATAAGGCTCGAAGTCTTCAAGAGCGAGAGAGAAAACTACCTGTCCACCCGGAGCTACACCTCAGCCCAGATTGAGCGTATTACCTGGGCGCAGTCTGAACGCAACGGATTGGCAACGAAGATCGCCCATTGTGCCGGCCTTCGAGCCCATGAACTCCTGACGATCCGGCCGGCCGACGAACGCCAGGCATCCGGCCACCGGGAATGGAGCAACGAGCGTTTCTCCGGACGTGAGGGCGAACGCTACACCGTGGAGGGCAAAGGGGGGCTGATCCGGGAAGTCATGCTGCCCAGGGAGTTGGCGGCGCAACTGGAAGCAACGAGACTCACAGAACCGCGCCAGGTAACGGACAGGGGGATCAACTACATCCAGCATTACGACATCGGCGGTGGCAGGTCCTGGAGCCAGAGTTTTTCAGCGGCCAGCCAGAGAGAACTCGGTTTCTCCAACGGCGCCCATGGACTCAGGCACAGCTACGCCCAGGAAAGGTTGGACGAGCTGCAACAGAGGGGAATGACCCACGACGACGCCAAGGCGACCGTGGCCCAGGAGGTCGGGCACTTCGACAAGGAGACAACGGAGGCGTACCTCAGATGAAGAAGATATATCAGTACAAATCCCTGTGGATCATCTCCGCAATACCGGTCTTCATCCTCTACTGCTGGCTCAACTGGGGACTCCTGCCAAACCTTGCGATCGTCCATCTGGAGGATTCCGGCGAACCCATACCCAAGTCCGGCTATCTTCTGGTCCACAAGAATGGCTCCAGACTTGATGGTCACCGGGTAATAGAAACCTTTGAAAGAGGATGGTCCGGTGTGGCCGCCTCTTGGCCCTATCACCTCAGCGGGATCATGATCGGATTACTACCCGGAATGATCATCAGCGAACTGTCGCGCCGCATCTACGAAAAGGCTACCAGCGAGGCCCAGGCCGAGGCGGAAAAGGTCAAAAATGAGGCACGGGTAACAGAGAGTGCTGCGGATCATCGTCTCAGGAGTGCGAAAAAGATGGAAGATCATGCCTCCGAACAACTTGACGCTGCTGCCAGACAGCACAAGGAAAACCAGAAAATGCGCATGGAGTTTGAGGGAATGAAGTGTTTGCATGAAGGGAAGTTGAAAAACGCCGAATCAACGGCGAACGAACTGAAAAAGGCCAGAAACAAGATCCGGAGATTGGAGGATAAGATCAGCCGGATGGAGGAAGAAAACCCGATTGACTGGCCCTAATAAGTTCGCTATATTTTACTCATTTAAAGCGTACCGTGACGCTTAGTCAAACGACACACGGATTGGCCAGCAGGGCCGACCTATATGGTAAATCTGCTAAGGTTCCATTAGTACCTGCACATGTGCAAAGGATGGCAGCGGTGAACAGTCCCACGCTGTAAAATCTGGGGGCGAATCGGGAAGGTGACTTCTCGCGGTGGTCAAGGACCATCGGCCTCGGCAGCGAAAGCTGACCGTATGGCAATCTAAAGCGGCGCAAATCCAGATAACACGGCAGATCTTGAAATAAGGCTCCCTGAACGGGGGCCTTTTCATTTTCGGGAGTATGGCGACATTTCAGCATCCATGCAGGCATCCGTTTAGGATACTATACGAGATAGCCATATAATGGCTGTATTTGATACCAATTTTGATTGAATCTTCCTTTTATAATGGAGAGTTCCATGCTAGTCCGCCCCTTTTCCGATCTTCATACCGAGTTCTGGCAGGTAAACAAGATTGATCGTATTCTCGGCATGGTGATCCCGCCGCTGCCGACTGATAAGGAAACCGTTGCCGTGGTTGCCGGCGACATCGGCCTTGCTCACCGCCAGGAGACCTGGCTCAAGGTTATCAGCCTCCTGGCCAAGCAGTTTCTGGCAGTCATCTATGTGGAGGGGAATCACTTTTTCTATCACAACGACTTTTTTGGACGTATCCAGGAGCTGAAAGCCAAGCAGTCGTTTCCCAAGAACGTCCACTTTCTTGAAAATGAATCAATTGAAATCAACGGTGTACTGTTTGTCGGGGCAACCCTCTGGACGGATTTTATGGGGAAGGATTTCTTCAAGATGCAGTATGCCCGGAAGAACATGAACGACTTTGTTGTGATCAAAAAGCCTGACGGGACGCGACTCATGCCGGAGGAAACGGTCGATCTTTTCCAGGAATCGAAACGGTATATCTTCGAGACACTGGCAACTGCCGGAGACAGGAAGACTGTCGTGGTGACTCACCATGGCGTATCACTCCTGTCCATTCATCAGCGGTTCCGGGGAGACAGCCTCAACTGCGCCTTCATGACCGATCTGTCCAACGAGATCATGGACCACGGCCCGGATTTCTGGGTCCATGGCCATACCCATAACTCGTTCGACTACACTCTCGGCAGGACCCGGGTGGTTGTGAACCCCTATGGTTACAAGGATGTGGAGGTCAATCCGCAGTACGACAAGCTGTTGGTAATTGAAATGTAATTATTTGATGGAGGCGAAGCATGAGTTACAAGACCATCCGCTTCGAGCGAACAAAGTTATTCGAGCAGGTCTGGGAAAAACCTATGACAACGCTGGCAGCCGAGTATGGCCTTTCGGATGTGGGCCTGTGCAAGATCTGCAAACGATTGAGTATTCCCCTGCCGCCGCAGGGGTATCATCTAAGTGCACACAAGGGGCAAAGACCGTCGCTGCCGCCTGTCAAGAATGGCGAAACGGTTTATACAGCTCACATTTATAAGCCGGAAAAGTTGTCAGTTTACGAGCCGCCACAGCTGGTAGAAATCCCGGAAATTACCTTTGAGGAACTGCCGGAGAACAAGATCAGAGTACCGGAAACCTTGTCATCGCCACATCCGCTGATTGCCGAAGCCAAAAGTCAGCTAAAGCAAGCCAAGCAGGGTAGATACGGCCGTCTGACAAGATTCTGGTCGAGAAGTGAATACATCTCTGTATTTCCTGAATCGCTGGATCGGGCTTTACGGCTTATGAACACTCTGTTCAAAGCACTGACAAAACGCAATTCCCCCTTTTCCATTGACGAAGAAAAACATGTCATTGTAATGAAAATTCTTGATGAGCAGTTCTGTCTCAGGTTGGAGGAACGTTCACGCCAGGTTCTTCATATTGCAACTGCAACGGAACGGAAAGAGGCAAAGCGCACATACGCTCCCATCCCGACCTATAAATTCGTGTCGACCAGCGAATTCGCATTCCTGATTATCAGATGCTACAGTTCAGACAAAATACTGAAGGACGACAAACGCGGCCGTCTCGAAGAAAAACTGAATGACCTCATCATTCTCCTCATCAAAATGGCTCTGCAGATCAAGGATGAACGAATCCGCCGCCAGCGTGAGGAACAGGCTCGCCGGGACCTGGAAGAAAAACGCCTCGAGATGGAAAATATGATCCGGAAGGAAAAGAAGCGGGTTGAGGTCCTGAGAGAACAGTGTGCTTCCTGGTATGAAAGCCAGAGACTGCGAGACTTTATCCAGGCGGCGCGGGACAGCCATCCTGACATTGAACCTGAAAGCAGATTTGCCAAATGGCTTGACTGGGCCAGTCTCCAGGCGGATCGCATGGACCCTCTGAAAGAAGGGCCAATATCAATTCTGGACTATGAGCATTAGTATGCGTCTCAAAAACCAATTTGCGACAGATGGCGCAAGTAATTTGTCCGAAATATTTCTTAGGCCAACAGTGAGCAATTACTTATGTTGATATTTCGCAAAAATTCTCATTGTATGGTATGTATGCAGCTCAATATTATTATCAAGGGACAACAATAAAAAATGCTTACCGGTGAAATTCGCAATCAAATTGACCGCATCTGGGACGCTTTCTGGTCCGGCGGTATTTCCAACCCTCTTGAAGTTATGGAGCAGATAACCTACCTGCTCTTTCTCCGCCGCCTTGACGACCTTCATACGCTAGAGGAGAACAAATCCGCCCGCTTGAAGCGACCTATAGAGCGCCGCATCTTTCCGGAGGGTAATGACGACCACCCTCGTACCCCTCGCTCCTATGAAGATCTTCGCTGGTCGCACTTCAAGCATTTTGCCTCGGCGGAAATGTTCATCGTCATCGGTGAGCATGTTTTCCCCTTCCTGCGCACTCTGGGCGGAGACGACTCCACCTATGCCCACCACATGAAGGATGCACGTTTTACCATTCCGACACCGGCACTTCTGGCTAAGGTGGTTGACCTGCTGGACAACGTGTCGATGGAAGACCGTGACACGAAAGGCGACCTCTACGAATACATGCTCGGCAAGATCGCCAGCGCCGGTCAGAACGGACAGTTCCGCACCCCGCGCCACATCATCCGTCTGATGGTCGAGATGACCGCCCCCCAGACTAAAGATATAATTTGCGACCCGGCCAGCGGTACCTGTGGCTTCCTTGTGGCTGCCGGAGAGTACCTGCGTGACAACCATCCGCAAATTCTTCATGACTCAAAGCTCAAAGAGCATTTTCATCACCAGATGTTCCACGGTTTCGATTTCGACAGCACCATGCTCCGCATCGGCAGCATGAACATGCTGTTGCATGGCGTGGAAAACCCGGATATCCGTTACCGCGACTCATTGGCCCAGGATCATGCCGGTGACGAGGAACGCTACACCCTGGTTCTGGCAAATCCGCCCTTTGCCGGGTCGCTTGATTATGAGAACACCGCCAAGGATCTTTTACAGATCGTCAAGACCAAGAAAACGGAGCTGCTTTTTCTGGCCTTGTTCCTGCGACTTCTCAAGCCGGGTGGTCGCGCTGCGGTTATCGTCCCGGATGGTGTGTTGTTCGGCTCCAGCAAGGCGCACAAGGAACTGCGGCGGATGCTGGTGGAAGAACAGAAACTCGACGCAGTTGTATCCCTTCCGGGCGGTGTGTTCAAGCCGTACGCCGGTGTCTCCACCGCTATTCTCTTGTTCACCAAAACCAATTCCGGCGGCACCGATCAGGTCTGGTTCTACGACGTGGCTGCCGACGGCATGAGTCTGGACGACAAGCGCACTCCACTGCTGCCGGATGAAAAGCTTGGTTCAACCCCGACCGAGACACTTACCGCTGATGAACACGCCAAAAACAATTTACCCGATATTCTCGCTCGCTGGCAGCAGCGCGCAGGAAGTGAGCGGCAGCAGCCTCGAACGGCCCAGAGTTTTTGCGTACCCAAGGCTGATATTGCAGCCCAGGGATATGATCTGAGCCTGAACCGCTATAAGGAAGTGGTGCATGAAAATGTTCAGCATCGTGCGCCGAAAGACATTCTTTCTGAGTTGGACCGGTTGGAAAAAGAGATCCAGAAGGGGATGATTGAGTTGGAGGGGATGCTGGGATGAGCGCCGCTGTAACTATAACTCTCGGCAAGATCATGGCTACAAAAATCGGATCGGTGGATCCTTCAAAATTCGCTGATGAGGTATTCGATCTCTATAGCATCCCTGCTTTCGATAAAGGACAACCAGATATAGTTGAAGGAGCAAAAATCGGTTCGGCCAAGCAGATCGTAAAATCTGGTGATGTGCTCCTTTCTAAAATTGTTCCTCACATTCGGCGTTCGTGGATTGTTGGAGAAGACCGAGGACGACGTTTAATTGCTTCCGGTGAGTGGATTGTGTTTCGTGGTGATTGTATTTATCCTGGTTACCTTCGTCACGTCCTTGTTGGTGATCCCTTTCATATACAATTCATGAGTACTGTATCTGGCGTGGGCGGTTCTCTTCTGCGGGCGAGACCAACTCACGTCGCTAACATCGCAATCAACCTCCCCTCTCTGCCGGAACAGAGGCGAATTGCAGCGGCACTGGATAAAGCCGAGGAACTCAGGGCCAAGCGCCGTTCAACCCTGGCTCTGCTTGATGAATACAACCAATCGATTTTTATTGAGATGTTCGGTGATACGGTGACTAATCCGAAGGGGTGGTCTGAAACAATAAGTCTTGGAGAAGTGGCTGACATTGTATCCGGTGTAACCAAGAATGGTAAATTGAATGGCAAAGTAACTCGTGAGATACCGTATCTGGCGGTTGTGAATGTTCAAGATAAATCGCTGAACCTGTCTGTTGTTAAATCCATAGAAGCCACAGAAGCTGAAATCAATCGCTACCGGCTGCAAAAAGGTGACTTGTTACTAACCGAAGGTGGTGACCCGGACAAGCTTGGCCGAGGCACGTTATGGAATGAAGAACTGCCTGAATGCATTCATCAGAATCATATTTTCCGAGTTCGTCTCACTACTGACAAGATACATCCATTTTTTTTGAACTGGCTGGTTGGGAGCCAAAGAGGCAAAAAGTACTTTCTGCGGTCAGCCAAACAGACAACAGGAATTGCCTCTATCAACATGACCCAGCTCCGGGGTTTTCCGCTTTTACTGCCCCCTGTTGCACTCCAACACGAATTTGCCCGCCGTATCGCCGCAGTCGAAATACTGAAGGCCTCCCATCGAGCTTCCTTGGCTGAACTGGACGCCCTGTTCGCAGCGCTTCAATACCGTGCTTTCCGGGGAGAGTTGTAAGATGACTACCATGCGTACAAGCATTGAACAGCTCCAGCAGTGGCTTGCTGAACCCGAGGGAACCAATATCGAGTTCAAGGAAGCAAAGCAGAATTATCACTTCGATAAGTTGGTTGAATACTGCGTTGCCCTGGCTAATGAGGGTGGCGGTAAGATTATCCTTGGAGTAACGGACCGGCGACCACGGAGGATTGTTGGAACTGCCGCCTATGCTGAACCTGGCCGCACCGAGGCTGGACTGCATAATCGTCTTACGCATCGTATCCCGGTCGAAGAGATTCTCACTGCAGATGGTCGTGTGCTGGTAGTGCATGTGCCGCCACGCCTGCCGGGTACTGCCTGGCAGATTGGCGGCCGGTATCTGAAACGGGCCGGGGATGACCTTACGTCAATGGGCGATGCCGAGTTGAAGGCAATATTCGCCGAAACAGGACCGGATTTTTCTGCCGAGTTTTGCCCTGGCGCTACCCTGGCTGATTTGGCCCCGGAAGCGATTTCACTGTTCCGACAGCGTTGGGCAAAGAAAACCCGCGATGAGCGCAAAACGGTTTGGGCCGACACCGAAGTTCTGAATAATGCTGAACTACTGGTAGAAGGTCAAATTACCTATGCAGCCCTCATTCTTTTCGGAACGCGTGCAGCTTTGGGACGGCGTCTTGCCCAGGCAGAGTTGGTATTTGAATATCGTTCTTCGGAAGCATCCGGCCCGGCTGCTGATCGGGATGAGTTTCGTGAAGGGTTTTTCCTTTGGCAAGATGCAATCTGGCAAAAGATAAATTTGCGCAACGACCGCCAAAGCTATCAGGACGGATTGTTCCGCTTGGACATCCCAACGTTTGACGAAGTGCCGGTACGCGAGTCGCTACTGAATGCTGTGGCGCACCGTGATTATCGGCTTGGTGGCTCAATTTTTGTCCGCCAGTATGCCCATCGTCTTGAGGTAGTCAGCCCTGGTGGCCTACCTCCAGGAATTACGGCGGAGAATATTCTCGACCAGCAAAATCCTCGTAACCGCCGCCTGGCAGAGGCGCTGGCCAAATGCGGCTTGATTGAAAGATCCGGACAGGGGATGAACCTGATATTCGAGAGTGCAATCCGTCAGGGCAAACCGCTTCCTAGTTTTGCTGGGACATCGGCTTATGAAGTCCGCCTTACCCTGGATGGAATGGTGAAGAGTCCCGCCTTTGTGCGTTTCATGGAGCGCCTTGGCGAGGAAACCTTGCGGTCGTTTTCTACATACGATTTTCTCACTCTGGATTACCTTCACCGTGAGCAGCCGCTGCCTGAGCACCTGAAGGCCCGCATTCCAGGTCTTATAGAAGCAGGTACAGTCGAGTCAGTTGGACGTGGCAAGGGGACACGTTATCTCCTTTCGCAGCGATTTTATGCGGCGATAGGAGCAAAGGGTGTATATACCCGCAAGAAGGGATTGGATCGAGAAACGAACAAGGCACTGCTCCTCAAGCATATCAAGGACAACGTGGCCACTGGTTCCCGTATGGATGAATTGAGGCAGGTGTTGCCATCACTTTCTCGAAGCCAGATCCAGGTTCTTCTGCGTGAGCTGGTGAAGACCCAGGCCGTCCACAGCGTCGGGACCACCAAGGGAGCACGATGGTATCCCGGCCCTGAACGAAAAGATTGCAACTAATTCGAGTAAACACATAATAATTCCGGTAGTCAAACAAGACCTAACGCAATAACGCTCTAATATTACAGTAACTTATTCAGCAGAATTTATTGCAACCAGTTGCAATAAGTTGCAATTCTCGCGACAAAATCTAATTGCAAAGAACGGATTCTTGCTGTTACCCAGCAACTATGAGCTAGACAAAAATGGGTAATAACCCTTGAAAGAGGATAGTAATAAGGGTACCGACTTGATGAGATTACAGCCAATCATTTGCACCAAAATATATGACCGGTGCAAATCAGGTGCATAAAACGGTGCAAATCGCATAAAGACATTTAGTTTTATCTGGCGTTTATCAGGGGGTTACTTATGAACCATTTCGCCTTCCTTCAAGTAGAGTGGCCCACCGTTTTCGAGGCAGCAACCAAGGCCGAAGAGGCGGTACTCAGCGATCCACGTACTGCCTGTTTTTATGCCCGTCGTTCTCTTGAGCTGGCAATCGCCTGGCTCTTCAAACATGATCCCTCGCTGAAACTTCCCTATCAAGACAATCTGAGCGCATTGATCCACGAGCCAACCTTCAAGACACTGGTGGGCGAGGCTATTTTCAGCAAAGCCCGGGTAATTACCAAACTCGGTAATCAGGCGGTTCACAGCCCCCGGCCAATCCAGCAGTTTGATGCATTGACAGCGGTACGGGAGCTTTTCCATGTGGGTTATTGGTTGGCCCGCACCTATGCCCGGAGCGGAAAGCCGCAACCGGGGTTAATTTTCAATGCCGATACGTTGCCGAAGGCCGCGGCAATCCCCAAGCAGACCATAGACCAGTTGCAGCGTTTGGAGAGTGAACTCCGGGATCGTGACGATAAACTCTCGACGCTGCTGGCCGACAAGACTTCGCTTGATGAAGAACTGAAGCGACTAAGGGTCGAGGTGGCCGCCGCCAGAAGGGAAGCGGCAGATCAGCCTGATGCCCACGATTATTCAGAGGCCGCGACTCGCGATTATTTCATCGACCTGTTACTGAAGGAAGCGGGCTGGCCGCTAGATCAGGAGCGGGATCGGGAATTTCCGGTGACCGGGATGCCGAATAATCAAGGGATCGGTTTTGTCGATTACGTACTCTGGGGAGATGATGGCAAACCGCTGGCTCTGGTGGAGGCCAAGCGTACCCGCCGCGATCCGCGCGTCGGACAGCAGCAGGCAAAATTGTACGCCGATTGCCTCGAAGCGCAGTTTGGCCGGCGACCGGTAATTTTCTACTCCAATGGTTACGAGAACTGGATCTGGGATAACGTCAGCTATCCGCCACGCCAGGTACAGGGCTTCTTCAAAAAGGCCGAACTGGAACTTCTTATCCAGCGCCGCAGCAGTCGCAAACCGCTGGCCCAGGCAGAGATCAACGGTTCCATAGTTGAGCGTTATTATCAGACGCGAGCTATCCGCCGCATTTCCGAGGCCTTTGAAAAGGATCTGGACCGTAAGGCATTGGTGGTCATGGCCACTGGTGCCGGTAAGACACGTACGGTGATTGCGCTCAGCGAACTGCTGATGCGCTGCAACTGGGCTAAGCGGATATTGTTTCTTGCCGACCGGGTAGCGCTGGTTAATCAAGCGGTCAATGCCTTCAAGAATCATCTGCCGGATAGCGCTCCGGTGAACCTGGTTACCGAGAAGGATACCGAGGGGCGGGTATTTGTCTCAACCTATCCGACCATGATGGGGCTGATTGATGAGACTCGTGACAATCAGCGACGCTTTGGAGTCGGGCATTTCGATCTGGTGATCATAGACGAGGCGCATCGTTCGGTATTCCAGAAGTACCGGGCAATTTTCGACTACTTCGATTCGCTGCTGGTAGGCCTGACTGCTACTCCCAAAGATGAGGTTGATCGAAATACCTACAGCCTGTTTGATCTGGAAAACGGCGTGCCAACCGATGCATACACTCTGGAAGAAGCGGTACGTGACAGATTTCTGGTGCGGCCTATAGCAGTGTCTGTTCCGCTTAAATTTCAACGGGAAGGAATCCGCTATGACCAGCTCTCCGAAGATGAGAAAGACCAGTGGGATGCACTGGAGTGGGATGATGAAAACGGTATACCGGAGAGAGTAGAGGCTGAGGCGGTCAACAAGTGGCTGTTCAACAAGGACACCGTAGACAAGGTGCTTGAGCATGTCATGACCCGTGGGTTGAAGGTGGCCGGCGGCGACCGGATGGGGAAAACGATTATTTTTGCCAAGAACATTGCGCATGCCGAGTTTATTGCCGACCGATTCAACATCAACTATCCCCACTATAAGGGCGAGTTTTCCCGAGTTATCACTTTCAATACTGAGTACGCACAGAGCTTGATCGATAGTTTTTCCTTGAAAGAAAAAACTCCGCATATCGCTATCTCGGTGGACATGTTGGACACCGGTATCGATGTTCCGGAAGTGGTGAATCTGGTTTTCTTCAAGCTGGTTCGCTCGAAAACCAAATTCTGGCAGATGCTTGGGCGGGGTACGAGGCTTTGTCCGGATCTCTTTGGACCGGGGGAGCACAAACAGTTCTTCTATCTCTTCGACTACTGTCAGAATCTGGAATATTTCAGCCAGAACCCTGAAACGATCGACGGTGCACTGGGCGCTTCACTCGGTAAGCGTCTTTTCCTGGCGCGACTGGAACTCATGGGAGAACTGGACAAGAAACTGATGATTGGTGGTTCAATCGGAACAGTCAACGAGCCGCCATCATCATATGCCGTAACTGTCACAGAGAGTGAGGTTCGTGGTGACGTGGCGGCACTGCTGCATGGTGAAGTGGCAGCCATGAACCTGGACAATTTTGTTATTCGGCCCAAGCGTCGGCTTGTGGAGAAATATTCCAACATTGATGAATGGGCAGCGCTATCCGGCGAGTCTTTCACCGAATTGGCTCATGAAATTGCCGGTCTGCCATCTGAATTGGGCGCTGAGGCGGAAGAAACCAAGCGTTTTGACTTGCTGATATTGAACCTGCAGCTGGCACTGATAAGGTCGGAGCCGGCCTTCGAGCGGCTGCGGGATCAGGTTAAGGCTATTGCCGGATTGCTGGAGGAAAAATCAGCTATTCCCATGGTACGTGAGCAAATGTCATTGATTCAGGATGTACAGTCCGACGAGTGGTGGCAAGACGTGACAGTGCCGATGCTGGAGGTCATGCGCAAGCGCCTGCGCCTGCTGGTAAAATTGATCGAGAAGGTGAGCCGCAAGCCCATGTATACTGATTTTGAGGATCAACTTGGTGGGGAAACCAACGTGGAGCTTCCCGGTTTTACCGGAGCCGACAGCTTCGAAAAATTCCGTGCAAAGGCCCGAATGTTTCTACGTGAGCACCAGGATCACATAACCATCTACAAGCTGCGTATGAACAGGGCGTTGACCGCAATCGACCTTGAAGAACTTGAACGGATGCTGGTGCAGAGCGGAGTTGGGGGCGCTGAAGATATCGACCGTGCCAAGATTGAAGCTCATGGTCTCGGCTTATTCGTGCGGTCTCTGGTGGGTATGGATCGGGAGGCGGCAAAAGAGGCGCTGGCTGTCTTTTTGTCAGGTAAAACACTGGGCGGCAACCAGATCGAATTTGTTAACCTGATAGTGAATCATCTAACCGTACATGGGGTGATGGCTGCGGCACTGCTCTACGAGTCTCCCTTTACCGACATAATCCCGCAAGGTCCGGATGGTCTATTCACATCGGCACAGGTGGACGAGTTATTCATGCTGCTGGAAGATGTTCATGCACGAGCCGTGGCTTGATGAATCAGGCTTCATGGTCAAAGGGCCGCAGTTAACTTTCTCACTCCATATTTTTCAATCTGAAAAAGTCAAGATCAGCTATTTCCTTAAATTTATCAAAAATCGGCTCACTAAATTCACGCATATATTTTGCGACCGCTTCGTTGCCGAGCAGGCTTTTCAGATATGCCTGCATGGATGTCAGGTCGATCATCGCTGTACCGTACTGCTCCTTTAATGAACCTATTTCCCTGGACAGGGCAAGACTCTCTTCTTCCAAACGAGCCTGGCGGGCCAGTATTGCCGGAGTTTCCTTTCTTGGTTTGCCTTTATTGACGAGCTGATGTGCAGGCGTTGCGTCCAGAAGCGCCTTGGCATAGTTGCAGTTGAACTTGTTCTGGTCATTCATCAGCATGGCAGCGGTTATTTGCCGAGGTGCCTTCATTTTTCTTAACGCCCTGAAAACCGGTTCCGGCACGGGCTTGTCCTTCAGCAAATCGACAGCCTCAGGGCAAATTCCCTCAAGCAGATATCTTTTGTTTCTGATCGTTCTCATATCAAGATTCAAGGCTCTGGCAAGTTTTTCTTCAGAGACTCCTGACTGCACGGCCTTCAATATCATCCGATGTTCCTGAATTGCTGAAAGCCGATTGATGTATTTGTTATAGGTATAGGTCTCATCGTCGGTGGAGATCAGGCAGGAGACACGCTCCACTCCCAATTCCTTCAAAGCCATGATACGCAAATGGCCATCGAGCAGGAGATAGCCTTTTCCTTTCTTGAGCGAAGCGACGACAGGAGCTTCAATAAGCCCCACTTCCCGTATGGATGAAAGCACCTGAGCATATTTTCTGCATTGCCTCACGCTGATGGAAATGCTTTTGGTGGGGAGCAGTTCCTCCACGGCAAGCTCTACCAGTTTTTCCTCGAATCCCTGCTTTATGCTGTTTGCCATCTCCGCTACCTTTTCAGAAGATCCGTTACATGCAGAGGTATTTCAATCATACCGACGGCCTTCAGCTGATTGGTAAAATGGACATCGTTCAATAACTGGCGTAAAGCCATGGCCGTGTAGTCCAAGACATCCTTGATATAGTTCGACTGGGCCAGTAACCGCTTCTTCTCCTTGGCTCCATTTTCATAGGCTGCAATCAGATCTTCTGCGGAAACCTTGGCATTATCACGCTGTGGAGCTGAAAGCCCTTTACCGTAATGTTTACGTCGGGAAATGATTTTTTGAACAACAACAAGCTTTTTCCCGGTCAATGCCCCCGACTCATATGCCTCTGTCAAGGCCGTCTGTACAGCGGCGTCATCTTCCGCAGCTATGTTCAGCGCCTGGTATAAAGGAATTCGCCCCTTTTCCACGGCGTTGACAAGGTATTCCTCACCCTCTTCAAGCAGACGGATGATGCCTCGAATATAGTCTTTACCAAGGTTGGTTTTTGCGGCAATGGCATCATCAGCGTACCCCTGGCTTTTCAGATACTTGATGCTCTGGAGAAGCTCTAAGGCACTACTGTTGCGCCGGGCGATATTCTCCACCAGGCTCATAATATGCGCATCTTCTTCACTTACTTCGCGTACGACAGCGGGGATTTCCGTTTCTCCAGCGGCAATAAATGCCTCAAGCCGGCCCTGCCCGCACACAAGGTCATATTTCTTGCCGCTTATTTCATCTTTTCTGGGAGAAACCGTTATGGGCCTTTTCAAACCAACGCTTCGAATGTTCTGATGTATTTCTTCGGCAATAATCTGATTGCGCACCCGTGGATTCAGGATGTGAATGTCTTCAATGGGAATAAGTGCAATTGCCCCATGCTCCATGTTCCACCGCCTTGTCGAGAGAGATGTTAACGCTCAAATTCAGCAAATAATCCAGCGTGCCAGTACGAAAGCCGTCCAAAAACCCTGCGTTGTCTTCCGTGAGTTTTATCTGTTCATCTGAAAATTCCAGCGCTGGGAGGATGTAGTAATCCCGGATCGCTTCATTACGGGTGTCCATGCGTACCGCTACGGTTATGTCGGGATGAAGGCCGCTATCAAAGCGGATTTTCCAGCGCCTGGTTCCGGATGGAGTCGTAAAGCAGCGACTGATGACAACCGAAATAAATAGATTGCAATTCAATTCCAACAGGCAGCATTCAGGGTCTATGGGAATCTGCCTGCCGCAAAGGTTCTCTATGCCGCAGACAACATCAGCCACAATCTCGGCATGGAGGGCGCGTAACCGTTGGTTTATGGCAACATACTGATAGTCTCGCTCCGGGGTATAGCCGATCATTCGATAGGCCCGCAAAAGTCCGCCGAAGCGCGTGCGAAACAGACTACTGGGGGGCAAAAAATCCGCTTCGTCAATGATCAACGCAGAGAGGCGTCCTTGCCTGGAATATAAGTCTCGCAGACCTTGCAATAGTTCTTCGTCCGTAGTCTTTTTGTTCCGTTCCCGGTATATACCTTGGACGGTGTAGAAACGCTCCACATCCACTATGGGCTCGAAGGCGCGTTCCTTGCGAACCCATTCGCTTTCCGGATTGGGTTTGGCTTTGCTCTTCATTTTGCCCGATGTGCGGTTGAATAAGTTATTGCCAACATACTTTTCATTGGTCAGCACTTCGCACACAGTTCCTCGTGACCATGGACGGCCAAAATGGTTTTTAACTCCCCTCGCGTTCAGCCGCGTCGCAATTTCCGTTTCACCCGTCCCAGCAATGAACTGGTCATAAATCCAGAGCACAATCCCCCGTTCCACGTCTGGGCCCGGCATCAGAATCACCCTCTCGGTGAGTAGGCTTTTACGCTGTCCCATTGTTAATTCCTGCTTGGGGCTGCCGGTCTCGTCCAATAACATGCGCCGGAGCCCGAAACCTGCCACACCTCCCTGTCGATATCCTTTTGCTACCAGGTTGCATTGTCCCGCCCACACTTTCTGAGAAAGTTGGCGGCAATAGTCGCTGGCGCTTTCGTCCCGGAGGAGGGTCATAATCCGGTCGGCAATGTTGTTGGTCAACGTCAGCGGCTTTTCGCAGGACTGGCACACGACGTTTCTGCGTTCCAGCCTCATACGATGATATTCAGCCTCGCGGCTGTCTACAAACCGTCCCCAGCGGCTTTCATCCAGATACAAGACAATGTTGTACGCATTACGTCCTTGCTCCACATCATCAATCAAGGTCTGAAACTGTTCCCGCTTTTCCGTAGTTATTCCACTGACGCCTAAGTCAGCATAGGTTTTGACGATTTCAATGCCGTATTCAGCGGCATAGGTTCGTATTGCGCGTTCCTGATTTTCCGGCGACTCCACCTGCAACTCTGTGGACATGCGGATATACATGGCACCCTTAAGGCGCAGGCTTTTGATTTCAGCCGGTGTATAGGCCCTTCCTGTTTGTTGCATATTCTGGGTATCTCCCTGTTTACACGTCAGAATATTCCAAAATACTGTCAACCAAAGAAGGGGCGTATGTCCAGAAAGATTTTGTGGCAGATTTGCCACAAAAATGAATTCAGCAATTGCGATCTCACGAAATATATTGTGAAGATGCTACGAGAGCAGGGGATTACGACAAAGCAGGCGGCTCGTGACCTCAACATACCTATCGAACGGGCACGGAACTGGTATTACAAGGATACGGGAATGACAGCTCTCGATTTGCTGAGGATGATGCAGGAATATAAGTTTGTCAGGCAGGCAGTTGAAAATTCATTTTCGCTTGAATTAAGTTGAAATGACCCCAGCAGCAAAGACATTGCAACCACCTGCCGGTTGAGCACGATTTGGTCAAAAGGAGAAACCGCCAATTGCTCTCAAAACTGACTGGCAATCTTGTGATCCATTTCTCCTGCAGCAACTTTAATTGTTTCAGCCTATTGGAAATTTAGCCTGTCTCATTTTTAAACGTGGGAAAGAGGGGACAGCGTCATGCTCACCCTTTTTGGATTATCCGGAATATTCCACGCATGTTTTAACAATAGTTCTTGCAATAGGTTTCGAAGAATGATATTTACGTCACAGTGACAAAATCAAACAAGAAAGGAGATAATTTGTGGCTATTCAGAAAGTCAACTACAACATGGTTACGCTAGCTCGTGAATCACGTGGACTGACTCAATCTGAACTTGCCGTGGAGTTGGGTGTAACCCAAGGAAAGGTATCTAAAATCGAACAAGGGCTCCTAAGTATTTCAGACCAAATGTTGATTGATCTATCTTCCTGTCTAAAGTATCCACAAAACTTTTTTTTTCTTACAGATGCGGTCTGCGCCCATGGAATTAACCTCCACCGCAAAAGAGCGGCCCTCACAAAAAAAACTCTGTGTAAAATTGATGCCCATCTTAACATAAGAAGAATACATCTTCATAAACTTCTGGAAGAACTTGAGATCACTGGAGAGGGGATCCCAGAATTTCCTGTCAATAGGACTCAAACGCCAGAGGCTATTGCTCGTAAATTGCGTAAGGAGTGGGATGTCCCAGCAGGACCAATCGTCAACATGACAAGCCTTATAGAGAAGGCTGGCGGAATAGTCATAAACTGTGATTTTGAGTCTCACCTTATTGATGGTGTCAGTTCCAGGAGCAATGACTTACCACCTATGATATTCGTGAACAAGGATATCTCCGGGGATCGTTTCCGGTTTACCCTTGCTCATGAACTTGGCCATCTCGTTATGCATAGTTCGCCCACTCCCGACATGGAGGATGAGGCAGACCTATTTGCTTCTGAGTTTTTGATGCCTAAAAAGGAAATCGAATTATCTCTGCGTTTTGTTAATCTTTCCAAGTTAGCCGAACTCAAACGCTACTGGAAAGTTTCTATGGCAGCTCTGCTTGTTCGTGCAGGTAAGGTCGGGGCAATTACATCCCGCCAGAGTCAATATTTATGGATGCAGCTTTCAAAGGCCGGTTATAGAACGAAAGAACCTGCGCAACTGGATGTAGCCCGTGAAACTCCACGTTTGTTATCAAACATCATCGATTATCATTTGTCTGAAAACCATCTTTCTGCGGAGGAAGTTTCTGAGCTTGTAGGGATACATCATCAGGAGTTCAGACGGATGTATTTGGAGGAACAACCGAGCGTGAGAAAAGTGAGGAGAGCAATCGGAGTGTCTTAAAGGTCAAACCTCCTGAATCTGTTGGAGCAGATTCAGGAGGTCCCCGAATTGGAAACCCGGGAAAGGTAAACAGGTAAGCTATCGGACATCATTACACGTCCTACCTCCTGTTGTAAAGCCGAAAAATCTGTTTCCGGAGGTAGGTGTTTGATGTGTCGCAACAAACCGATAGAGCAGGAAAGCGTCTAATCTTCGTCGCCAGCATCACAACAAAAACTGGCAGAGTAATCTACGCATCGCAGTTCGGCAAGAAGGCATTCCCGATCTGGGTGTAAGTAACAGAACCGGAGGGGGAGCTGCTCCCCCTCCCCAGGGAAACTTAATCTAAGGATTTAATATGAGCGATAAAAAGAATAGCAACAACGTCTTTGTAGAACGGCGGCCAGAAGGTGATTATGCTGTTCGTAAGCCAAATGCTGAAAGGGCTAGCGCAGTTGCTCCAACGCAAGCAAAGGCAATTGAACGTGCAAAAGAGTTAAACCCAAATGCAACTGTTCATGTTGAGCGAGTTAGAAATACAACTGTCGGGAATCCAGACAAGTGGAGAAAACCATAATAATAAAAATGCGGTACAGATTTATCTATATAAGAACAAAAGGCGGCCAAATGGCCGCCTTTCCTGTTTGCCAGTAATCTATCTCTTATTTCTCCAACAACATCCTCGCAAGACCATACAGTACCGCGTTCCTGGTCCTCTGTCCCCGAGTTGAGGGGAAATTTACTCCCAAACATTTGGAGTTTACCACCGGTAGTACCAGCGCCAGCACCACCATGGGGCATAACAGGGGCGATAGTCCGTGCTGAAAAAGGAGTACGTGATCAGCGCCCAGAACGGCCTCCCCTTCACGTAGCCATGATAGAGCTGCACTTGCACCCGGTCCATCAGAATGTACAGCAGCGAGATGCAGGCGATGCCGATAGCCCAGCACCAGATTGTTCCCAAGAAGCAGAGGCCGACCAGCAGACCGGCAACCGCGCTGGTGAGCAGGGTAACGAATATGGCGACCACCACTGCCGGGAGCTTTGCCCGTTTTGGTTGTGTCTCTATTAACCATTGTTGGGCGTCATAGTATTTGATTGCATTTGACATATGAACCTCCCAGAATTTTGTCTGCTGTCAGCAGTTTAATCACATTCTGTCGGTCTGCGCCTTGTTAAATGTCTGAATTGTGCTTGCCCAACAAGCCCTCCTTATGGTAGACAGGGTATCCTTTAAGTGGCCACAGATTTTATTGTGGTATTTTTTGTGGTAACAACAATCGAGCTGACTACTGAATGCTTATGATATCAGTAGATTGAGTTAATAGTTTGATGGACTCTCTCGCCATTTAACAATCCGGTAGAGTCCGTTGCAGTCCAAAAGCCCCTGAGAAATTAGGGGCTTTTTTGTATTCTTATCCGACTGCATCCGTCTCTGTCTATTGCTAAGGATGGCAGCGGCGAACAGTCCCACGCTGTAAAATCAGGGGGCGAATCGGGAAGGTGACTTCTCGCGGTGGTCAATGACCATCGGCCACGGCAGCGATAGCTGACCGTATGTCAATCTAAAGCGGCGCGAATCCAGACAACACGGCGGATCTTGAAATGCGGCTCCCTGAACGGGGGCCTTTTTCATTTTCGGAAATGTGGTGACATTTCAGCATCCAAGTCAGGCACACGTTTTGGGTGCCGTACGAGGTTGCATTTAGCTGGATGCTTGAATACCACTTTGATTGGTTGCACTTGCACCGCAAATATATTACAGTAACTCCCGTTACTACATCAAAGAGGCGGCGGCAGATGAAATTCTACAACCGTGTCAGCGAACTTGAAGAGCTAGCTAACCTCCATGACCAGTCGGCATCATCCGGCAGAATGACCGTCATTACCGGTCGCCGCCGGGTCGGCAAAACGATTCTGGCTCTCGAATCGGCGAAATCTGCCCGGCACCTCTACCTGTTTGTCTCTCGCAAGGCGGAATCCCTTCTCTGCCAGGAATACCTTGAAGAGATCCGGCGCATCGGCACACTGCCGATCGTCGGTGAGATCCGTAATTTCCGTGACATCTTTACCCTGTTGATCGAGCTTTCCCGTACAGAACGCATTACCCTGATAATTGACGAGTTCCAGGAGTTCTTCAGCATCAATCCGGCGGTCTTCTCAGAGATTCAGGGGATCTGGGACCGTAACAAGGCGACCTGCAAACTGAACCTGATCTGCATCGGCTCGGTTCACTCTCTCATGCACCGCATCTTTCAGGATGCAAAAGAAGCGCTCTTCGGTCGGGCCGACCGGATCATCTTTCTCAAGCCGTTCAGCATTGCCGCCATTCATGAAGTCCTGGTTGATCATAGTCACCGTGATATCCCGTCCCTGTTCGACAGCTACGCCATTACCGGCGGACTCCCCAAATACCTGGAGATGTTCGCCGAGAACAAGTCACTGACGCATAAGAAGATGCTCGACTTTATTCTCAAGCCGCATTCACCTTTTCTTGCTGAAGGGAAGAACCTGCTGGTGGAGGAGTTCGGCAGAGAGTATGGCACCTATTTCTCCATTCTCGAACTGATTTCCTCCGGCAAAACAGCACGCAGCGAAATCGAATCGGTCCTGGAAATCCACAGTGGCGCGTACCTGGCCAAACTGGAAGACGAATACGCCCTGATTGCCAAGCACCGTCCGATCAATGCCAAGCCGGGTGGCAGGCTGCAGAAGTATTACCTGCGGGATAACTTCCTCAGCTTCTGGTTCCGCTTTATCTACCGCAACCTTTCGGCAGTCGAGACCGGCAACTTTGGTTACGTTCGTGAAATCATCGAACGCGATTACGCCACCTGGTCCGGCAAGATTCTGGAGCGCTTCTTTCACGACCTGTTTGCTGCAAGCGGCACGTATAACCGGATCGGCAGCTATTGGGAGCGCGGCAACAAGAACGAGATCGACCTGGTTGCTGTTAACGACCTTCGCAAAGAGCTGGTCATTGCCGAAATCAAACGGAACAAGTCCAGGATCAGCCTGCCGGCCCTGCAGCATAAGGCAGAGCGGCTGCTGCAGGAATATCAGGGATACCAGGTGGAGTTTCGTGCCTTGGGGTTGGAAGATGCGGTGGAGTTTCTGCCGTCGAAGGTGAACCATTAGCCCACCAATTGAAGAACAGGATGAGATAGCAGCATTCTTACAATCCAAATCAAATCGATATGATCAACTCATAAAAATGCAGAGACGGCTATTGTATTAATGCAAGAACGTCGCACCGCCCTCATCTCCGCCGCCGTCACCGGCAAGATCGACGTCCGCAACTCGCAACCGGCAGGGGGAGAGAGGCTCATAACCCCACCTGTCCTCCCCTTAACTTAAGGGGAGGGACGCACGGTGGTGACCACGGTGGTATTTTGGTTTTAAGCTCCCCCTCTTAAGATAAGAGGGGGTTGGGGGGAGTTATGAGGGTCTGACTTTTGAGCTTCTTGAAAAACGATCCATACTTGAAAGACCGACGCCGCAAACTGCGCCGCACACAGACCGATGCCGAAAGGGCTTTCTGGAGCAGGGTGCGGAACGGACAGTTTTTCGGGCTGAAGTTTTTCCGGCAGTATAGTATCGGACCGTACATTCTGGATTTCTATTGTCCGGCTAAAAAAGTGGCCGTAGAACTGGACGGCGGTCAGCACAATCTGTCCGATGGCAGAGAATACGACGCTGAGCGAACCGCGTACCTGAACGGCCACGGAATTGTTGTTGTGCAGTTTTGGAATAATGAGGTGTTGCAAGAGATTGAAGGGGTATTGATGAGACTGGAGCAACAGCTCATAACCCCACCTGTCCTCCCCTTATCTTAAGGGGAGGGACGCTCGAAGTGATTCCGGTGGAGCTGCCGCCTGGTGAGCCCAGTACGTTCCCCCTCTTAAGTTAAGAGGGGGACAGGGGGAGTTATGAGCCTGTAATCCCCGTGGTGATGGAGCCCGGAGCTGATTACAAGCTGCAGCCGGGCAACGATCTCGGGTCGGCCAAGGCAAAGGACAAAAAGGAAGAGTTCCTTTCACAGATTCTGGCGCGCCTCAATGAACTCTTCATCACCGATGGCCTCACCGACAAGGATCTGATCAACTACGCGCACACCATCCGCGACAAGGTGAGTGAAAACAGGATTGTTATGGATCAGGTCCGGAACAATACACCGGAACAGGCGATGCTGGGCGATTTCCCCAAGGCACTCGACGACGCGGTGATGGACAGCAGTGAGGCTCATCAAAAGCAGATGCTGCAGATTCTGGCCAACCCGGAAGTGGCCAAAGGGTTTGCACGGTTGGTGTTTGACTTGATCAGGCAGGCGGTTTGAAAAAGTGGCTGAGTGGCTGATTTCTTTGAAGTAACGCTGTGTACTATGGATAAGCCCTCTACGGCCTGACGGAAGAAGAAATATCTGTGGTGGGGGGAAGAGATGAAAAAACAAAAACCTCACGGAGCTGATGAATGACGACTACAGAGCTGGACAGCACTTTGGAAACACGTCCTATTGAGGAGCTTCTTGCCGACCTTGACTTCTGGACCGGCCGGACAAAAATCGAGTTCGTCGACGAAGCCATCGAACGATGGGGTGAAATCATGCCTCATCTGCTGGCGCACCTCGAAACGGTTATTGCCGATCCGGACGCCTATCTTGACGAAGATCACGATCTGCTCCCCTACGCGCTTCTGCTTCTGGCACATTTTCGTGAACAGCACGCCCACCCGTTGATACTCTCGTTATTCGCTCTCTCGGGGGATGTTCTTCACGCATTGCTCGGCGACATCAAGACGACACTGCTGCCAGCCTTTCTGATCCGCACCAGCGGCGGTTCCCTCGACGGTGTAAAAGCGCTGGTTCTCAATCGCAATGCCGATCAATTTGTTCGCTGGGCTGCCATGGAGAGCCTGTGCCTCGCAGTGGCAGCCGGTATGGCTGACCGCTCGGAAACCATGGATTTTCTGAAAGGATTGCTGACGGGAAAAGAGGATGTTCCCGATTCATATTTCTGGACTGGCGTTGCCAACTCCCTATGCGATCTGTATCCGGATGAAGTCATGGACGTTGTCCGGAAAGCTTATGGGGACGGGCTTATCATCCCGGGTGCCATCACACTGGAAGAATTTGAGCAGACCCTGGCCCTGGGGCTTGAGGACTCCCTCGCCGATATGCGGCGAGAGCTGACCTGGCGGGTTCCCGACAATATGGAGCAACTTCTTGCGCTCTGCGAAGCGGTTGATGACGCCGCTGAAACCATACCTCGAACGATTCAGCAAAATGATAAGAAGACAAAGGTACAGCGCAAGAAAAAGAAGAAAATGGCTAAGGCGTCGCGGCGGAAAAACCGCTGATGAAAGGGTGGATATTCATTTAAAAAAGCGTACTGCCAATGAGTACAAGCCAACGGAGTATTGCAATTTATTTGCTGAGAATTACTTATCAGGGGGGTAGTAACAGCACGGAGATCTACACATGGGAGCCATATTTATAAAAATCCAGCAACTCTGTTGGGGATATTTGTCTGAAAAACTTTAATCCGGATCATTTTCAGGCAACCAGTCAATCAACAACTGTGTAAACCGCCCGGTAACCAGAGATTTCACCTCTTCCATTGTAATATGGCGACCACACAATTTTTTCAATGAAGCAATCGGACAGGCAGTCATGCCGCACGGATTGATAAAGCTGAAGGCAGAAAGATCGTTATTCACGTTCATTGCAAAGCCATGCATGGTAATCCAGTGCCGTACTCCGACACCAATGGCGGCAAGCTTGCCCTGATCGGTCCAGACACCGGTTTTACCTGCCACCCGAAAAGCCTTAACGCCAAAATCAGCCACCACCGAAATCAGTACCTCTTCCAAAAATCTCAGGTAATGACGTAAATCGCCCCCCCGCTTCCGTAGGTTTAGTATGGGATACCCAACCAGTTGACCTGGTCCGTGATAGGTGACATCCCCGCCACGACTGATACGGATGGCCTGAATTGTTTGATCCAGAACATTATCACCACAGCCGCCACGGCCAATAGTATAGACCGGATCATGTTCAAGCAGCAGCACGGTTTCCGGGGAGTAACCCTTGTTCACTTCATCTGCAATCTGTTCCTGCAATGCAAATGCAGATGAATACTCGACGATTCCTAGACTCTTAACTATCATGATGCAGTTACCGTCCCTGCTTATTTCGCTGTCCAGCCACGCACAACCGCCTCCTCAGGTCAGGAGGAACGTCCCCCCGAGGAGGCGGCGATGCACGCCATCAGGCATGTATCGCTGATTTACGCACATCCAGGGCAGCTTCCTTGATCGCTTCGGCGAGAGTCGGATGGGCATGGAACATGGCGGCGATATCGTGGGAGGTACCGCCATAGGACATGACAGCCACACCTTCCGCGATCATATCCGAGGCCCTGGGGCCGACGATATGAATGCCAAGAACCTTGTCGCTTTCCTTGTGGGCAAGAATTTTGACAAAACCTTCGGTTTCGTCCATGCAACGCGCACGACCATTAGCCATGAAATTGAACTTCCCAACCGTATAGGGGATCTGCTCCTCTTTCAGGGTCTGCTCGGTTTTCCCCACTGACGCAGCTTCCGGCCAGGTGTAGGCAATTCCGGGGATCGTATCGTAATGGACGGTCGCCGGCATTCCCGCAAGACGCTCGGCAAATGCCACACCTTCTTCGGATGCCTTGTGCGCAAGCAGCGGTCCGGGAATCAGATCGCCAATGGCGTAGATTCCAGCCACGGAGGTCTCATAGTTCTCATCAACCTCGACCCGCCCTTTCTCATTAACCGCAACACCGACCTCTTCCAAACCAAGGCCAGCTGTGACCGGTTTTCTGCCGATGGCCACCAGAATCTTGTCGCACTCCACCAGATCGGTTTTCCCGGCAGATGTCAGACTAACCAGAGCTTTGCCGTTTGCAATCTCCACCTTGGTAACGCTGGTAGCCATACGGAACTCGACACCCTGTTTTTTCAGGATCTTCATCAGGGTATCGGTGACTTCGCTGTCGGTAAAGGGAAGCATTTTGGGTAACATCTCAACAACCGTTACCTTTGCCCCGAGACGTCTCCAGACCGAACCGAGCTCAAGGCCGATATACCCCGCCCCGACCACGATCAGGTGTTCCGGTACGGATGTGAACTCAAGGGCATCCTTGGAGCTCACGATTGTTTTTCCATCAAAAGGAAGCGATGGCACTTCAACCGGTATCCCACCGGTCGCAAGCAGAATCTTTTTACCCTTGACGATCTGCGTTACACCGTTGCAGGTCACTTCCACGGCATGCGGTTCGCCTGCCTGGGGACGCACAACCTTGCCTGATCCGCTGATCACCTGGACCTTGTTTTTTTTGAACAGATAGGCAATCCCATCGGTTAGTTTTTTTACCACGTCATTCTTGCGCGCCAGCATGGTGGCAAGATCAAGTGTCGGCGGGTTGACGATAACACCGTGGCTGGCGAACTTGTCGCGGGCCATGGAAAAATGTTCACTGGAATCGAGCAGGGCCTTGCTGGGAATACATCCCTCGTTCAGACAGACACCGCCCATGGTTGCCCGTGGTTCAACAACAGCGACCTTCATCCCAAGTTGTGAAGCACGGATGGCAGCCACATAGCCACCCGGTCCCGCTCCCAGTACAATCAGATCCAATACGTCTTCACTCATTTCTGCACCTCATCTATGTTTAGTGTAGTAACTCTTTGGCCTGCTTGTCGGCATGGTATGACGAACGCACCATCGGTCCGGACTCCACATGGGAGAAACCGATCGAGAGTCCAAATATTCGGTAACGCTCAAATTCCTCGGGCGTAACATACCTTTCCACCGGCAGATGGTGCGGACTGGGTCGCATGTATTGCCCCAGAGTCAACATATCGCAATGGTGGCAGCGCATTTCCCGCATCACATCGTAGACTTCCTGCTCCGTTTCGCCCAAGCCGAGCATCAGGCCTGACTTTGTCGGAATATGGTCAAAGGCCTCCCTGAAATGCTTCAAAAGCTCCAGGGATCCGTAATAATCTGCCTGCGGCCGCACCCTGGCATACAACCGGGGGACCGTTTCCAGGTTGTGGTTGAAAACATCGGGGGGATTGAGTCGCAATTGCTCAAATGCCTTCTTGACCGCGCCGCGGAAATCCGGCGTCAGTATTTCAATGTTCACGTTGCGCTTGAGAGCCCTGAGCTTGCGGATACACTCACCGTAGTGACCGGCGCCCCCATCCGGAAGATCGTCTCTGGTAACCGAGGTGATCACCACATAGGTCAGGTTCATGATCCGAACCGCTCGGGCCAGGTCTTCCGCTTCCTCCCTGCGGAGTTCCCCGGGAACGCCATGGGCAACATTGCAGAAGGGACAGCGGCGGGTGCAAATATCCCCCATGATCATGAAGGTAGCGGTCCCTTTCCTGAAGCATTCACCCAAATTGGGGCAAGAGGCCTCTTCGCAAACGGTGTGCAGCTTGTTGTCTCGAAGTATTTTCACAAGGTTCAGCACATCGGGAGTACTGGCGCTCTTTCCACGAAGCCAGTCCGGCTTGGGAAGAGGCTTTGTTACAGCGTTAGCTGTACTGCAGACGTGGACGTTCTTATCTGCTCCACGCATTTTATAATGGGGTTGTTCCATGTCTTCTATCTCCGCTTTCTATTGCGCGGGACACAATAAGCGCGTGTGACGGACACCTGAAATGCTCGTGGCATCCGCCACACGTCAGCGATACGTTTCCTGTTTTATGCTTACCAACCCTGTTATTAAAACAGCGATTTCACCGCTGCTTCGATTTTGGCTGCATTGGGGATATAGAGATCTTCCAGCACGTCACTGAACGGCACCGGCGTATGCGGCGCGGTTACCAGCTTGATCGGGCCTTTCAGGGAGCTGAAGGCAGCCTGGGCAACAACCGAGGATATATCACCGGCCATGCTGGCGCGGGGATGGGATTCGTCAACAACTACCAGCTTGCCGGTCTTCTCCACGCTCTTGATGATCGTTGCCTCATCCAGCGGCGAGATGGTGCGCGGATCGATGACTTCACACTCAATACCTGCTTTGGCCAGGGCGGTTGCCGCCTGAGCTGCCATGTGCACCATGCGCCCCAGGGCCACGATGGTCACGTCCTTGCCTTCCCGAACAATGTTGGCCTTGCCGAAGGGAATCGCATAGGCTTCCTCGGGCACTTCACCCTTCATGGCGTAGAGTGCCTTGTGCTCCATGAAAATGACCGGATCGTTGTCCCGTATCGCCTGAATCAGGAGCCCCTTGGCATCGGCAGGAGTGGAAGGAAGCACAACCTTCAGTCCCGGAATATGGGCAAAGATCGAATAGAGGCACTGGGAGTGCTGCGCGGCGGCACGGAAACCGGCACCGTACATCATGCGGCACACAACCGGGGTTTCGGCTGTGCCACCAAACATGTAGCGGAACTTGGCGGCCTGGTTCATCAACTGGTCGAAACAGACACCCAGGAAGTCGGCAAACATCATCTCCACAACCGGACGCATGCCGCAGGCGGCAGCACCGACGGCGGCGCCGATGTAGGACGATTCGGAGATCGGGGTATCCATGACCCGCTCGCCATATTTGGCATACAGCCCCTTGGTGACACCCAGAACACCACCCCAGGCATCCATGACCCCTTCGGTTCCACGGCCGCCGGCGTTGTCCAATCCCATCACGATGATTTTATCGTCCCGCTCCATCTCCTGGGACAGAGCTTCGTTGATCGCGTCTTTATAGCTGATTTTTCTGGACATATATCGGTTCCTTTCCTGTCTTAGTAGGTTACGTACACACCGGTCAGAAGATCCGCCGCGGTTGGTTTCGGGGCCGCCTTGGCCTTGACAACGGAGTCTTCGATTAAAGCGAGAACTTCCTTGTCAATGGCTTCGATTTCGCCGACCGTAACAATGCCGGCCGAGACGAGTTTGTCGGCCAGGATTTTGAGGCAGTCTTTATTCTTGCGCAGCTCCTGAACCTCGCCCTTGGGACGATAGGTCATGGCGTCACCCTCAAAATGCCCAAAATAACGCTGGGTCTTGCATTCAAGCAAGGTCGGGCCTTCACCCCGCCGGGCGCGAGCGATCGCTTCACCGGCCGCTTCGTACACGGCAAAGAAGTCGTTGCCGTCAACGGTTACACCCGGCATGCCGAAACCGGCGGCCCGGTCGGCGATGTTGGGGGTCGGAACGTTGTAGGAAACACCGGTCGATTCGGCGTAGCCATTGTTCTCGTTCAGGAAGATGACCGGCAGTTTCCAGACCGAGGCCAGGTTCATACTTTCCAGGATGGTGCCCTGATTGGAGGCGCCGTCACCGAAAAAGGCCACCCCGACTCCACCGGTACCTTTGAATTTTGCAGCCAGGGCAGCACCGCAGATCAGAGGAGGTCCAGCGCCCACGATGCCGTTGGCACCCATCATCCCCTTCTCAAGGTCGGCAATGTGCATGGAGCCACCCTTGCCACCGCAGGTGCCGGTCTTCTTGCCGAATATCTCGGCCATCATGCCCGGGATCTCCACACCCTTTGCGATACAGTGGCCATGGCCGCGATGGGTGCTGGAAATACGGTCTTCATCGCTCAGATGCATGCAGACACCCGTGGCAACAGCTTCCTCACCGGAGTAGAGATGCACGAAACCGGGAATCAGGCCGGTGGCAAATTCAATGTGGATACGATCTTCAAACTCGCGAATCTCCCTCATGATCCGATATGCCTTGAGCAGGTCTTCTTTCTTCAGTTGCGACGTCATATATTCTCCTTTCATCTTCTGTGAAATTCAGCATGTGTGATAATCCGCTTTCAACCCAGGATCGCTTCCGGCGCTTCCAGGATAGCCTTCAGTTCCCCGAGAAACTTGGCGGCATAGGCACCATCGTGAACCCGATGATCGGCTGAAATGGTAACCCTCATGGTGCGAGCCACAACCACCTGGCCGTTCCGCACCACCGCTTCATCCTTGACCATACCCACGGCCAGGATGGCTGACAGTTTTGGCGGAACAATGGCGATGAAGTCCTCAACTCCCAGCATTCCCATGTTGGAGATAGCAAAGGTCCCGTCGCTCAGCTCGGTCTTGCCAAGCTTGCCGTTTTTGGCCAAATCCACCAGTTCGCGGCTCCGCAGACCGATCTGCTGGACGGACAGGTTCTGGCATTCCCTGATAACCGGCATGATCACGCCCTCTTCCAAGCCAACGGCAACAGCGATATTGACATCCTTGTGCAGCGCTATGTTCTTGTCAGCAAAGGCGGCATTGATCAGCGGATATTTCACGACCGCAGCAGCACAGGCCTTGATCAGGATATCGTTGATGGAAACCTTGTTACCAGCCTGCTTTAGTGCGCTGCTGGCCGCTTCCGCCTTGCCCATGTCTATGGCAACGGTCACCATGTAGTGGGGAATGGTGGTCCATGAGGCGGTCACTGTCTTGGATATGGCCGCCCGCATACCCTCCAGCGGGAGCAGGCCATCGAGCAGCTGCCCTGCCGCTGGTGTGGCAGCCGGTTCTTCCGCACATGGCGCCGGGCTTTCTTCAATCGGCTCAGCACAGGCCTGATCGCCGGTCTCCCTGGCTAGAAAAGCATCGATTTCCTGATCGGAAACCGAAGCATCAGCGATTACGCCCAGCAACGCCCCAACGGGAAGCTCGTCGCCCTCTTCGGCGATTTTTCTCTTCAACACACCGACGTGGGTCGCTTCGAGCGAGTTAACGATCTTGTCGGTTTCAACTTCAGCAATGGCCATGCCGAGTTCAATCTGGGTCCCCTCATCGATCAACCATTTGACGAGCGTCCCCTCTTCCATGGTAAGACCCCATTTGGGCATGGTAAGACGGTAAGGCTCCGCCCCACATGCGGAGGGTGCGGCAGCCGATTCTTCAACCGGCGCCGACTCATCCGCCGCACAGTAATTATTGGCAAATTCCTCAACAGCGTCGTCGGAGACATCGCCCTGGGTGAACACACCGATCAGGGCGCCCACCGGCAGAACGTCGCCCTCATCGGCAACTTTTTTTGCCAGAATCCCGGCCTGGGTCGCTTCCATCACATTGACGATCTTGTCGGTTTCAACTTCAGCAATGGCCATACCCACTTCAATCTGATCTCCCACTTCGATCATCCATTTGACGAGGGTACCCTCTTCCATGGTAAGACCCCATTTGGGCATGGTTAATTCGTGTACTGTTCCGCTCATTTTTTCACCTTTCTATTTTTATCCGTTATGTACATCACGAGTTACAATTCGTTTCAGAACAGTGATTTCACCGCTGCTTCGATTTTGGCTGCATTGGGGATATAGAGATCTTCCAGCA
>JACAAY010000169.1 GCA_013377095.1 Desulfuromonadales bacterium | reverse complement strand
GGTTTGCGCCAGGATGGATCCCAAGGCCCAGACACGGTTGGGCCAGCTCAACCAGTTGGAAAAGCTCGAAGCGGCGAAACCTGCCGTGGAACTGAGGGTGATGGCGGGGCAATAAGCTGCCTTGAGTCTTGCCTTATCAATGTTGACCAGAATTCCTTCAACCAGCAAGATTGCGATTCCATTGCATGATAAATCGCTCTTGTCAGTGATCTCGGCGGAATATATGTTCTCGCAAAAATGAGACTTTGGACAATCTGGCTGTATTGACTTGCATCCTGAATTCCTTGAGTGTTGGCGGAATTCTAATCTGGAGAGGTTGTTTTGCTTGTCTGGCTTGAGGTAATGCTTGAAGCGTCCATGTTTGCTCTCCTTCTGAATTAACACAAAGCTGACTTCCCAATTCATTGGAGACGCAGTTCAACTCGAAAAGGTTACAAAAATTGATTCACCCGCAGAATCTGTGGGTAGTCTCCAGCTCGGGTAGATTCCCATCTTCGACGCATTTCTCGCCAGCGAAAATATCCTTCTGGCAACTGAGGCCATTGGTGGGTTTAGCGGCTATTGGTCAGCAGAGTATCCATACGAAGACAAAATTAAACAAGTGCGCACCGCTCTCGGCATACCCACTGAAGTTATACCTTTGAACGTCATACTGGTTGGAGTCCCTACCGGCGAGGACAAGCAGAAGGACAAATAAAATATGGTAAAATTCATTGGGAACACTGGTAAATTTCTTGATACCCCATTTTTCGCCCGTAACCGATGATCAGAAATGATACCCCAAAAATGTTTACGTTCTGTTTTATTCGAATTCCGCCCTAACCCGTCAAACATCATTCATTCTCATCAAATGGGAACGTTTCATATCTGCGAACGTGCTTTTTCTGTTCAATTCACGATTCTCGATTAACATGACAACCATCCACCCCACGTCGTAAAACAAGCGGAGCAAATGCAATCAGGATTACCCCCATCAGAACGGCACCAACCAGCACCGCCCGCGGTGCTCCATTAATGCCACCGAGCAGTTCCGCAAAAGCTCCGCTACCGAGCGCACCAAGCGATGGCAGCCCGATGAGGCATACCGTATAGAGGCTCATGACACGACCCCGAAGCTCATTGGGGGTCGCAATCTGAATAAAAGTTGCAACAAGAGTTCCGAATACAGTTACCGCCACACCAGCAAGAAACATACACAGGCTGCCGACGAGAAGGGTTGGGCTCACGGCAAAGAGAACAAGTGAAAGACTGAATACCAGGCCGCTGACGATTAACACACTTTCCCGACGTTTCACCTCTTTGATTGAAGCCAGTCCAAAGGCCCCGGCCAGAGCTCCGGCCCCGGAAACGGAAAGCAGCAGACCATATCCACTTGGACCTCCATGCCAGATGTCGCGGGCAAAAACAGGAAGAAGGACTTGGTAGGATCGGCCGAATATTGCGGTGATGGCAAACAGAAAGAGGAGAACCCGCAGCAGGCGGTCTTGCCAAGCATAGAACAGTCCGGCACGCATCGATGCAACAAAGGAGATCCGCTCACCCCCTCCATGTGTCGGCACATTGGTCAAAAAAATCAATGCAGAAAGCATAGCGAAGAAACTGATACCATTGATAAAAAACAGTGATGCCGCGCCCAGCGGTACCAAGAGAACGCCCGCCAGTGCCGGGCCGACCAGTGCAGCACCACTGAAAATGGCACCATTGAGCGACAAGGCGTTTAGCAGGTCCCGCTTTGGAACGATATCGGGGATCAAGGCATTGCGCGCCGGATTATCAAATGCCAGGAGTGTCGCACCGATAAAGGAAGCGGCCAGAATATGCCAAACGGTAACAACACCCAGAAATGTTAACAGCGCAAGCGCAAAGGCGTTAAGCATCTGGCATGTTTGGGTGATATAGAGCAACTTGATGCGATTTACACGGTCTACCACTGCACCGCCGAACAGCGGCAGCACGATCATCGGCAAGGCAAAGCTCAACCCGAGCAAACCGAGCCACAGTGGCGAGTTTGTGAGTTGCAGCACCAGCCAGCCGGTGCCAACACTCTGCATCCAGGTTCCCACGTTCGAGACGATCTGACCTGCCCAGATCAGCCGGAAATTGCGGTGCTGCAAGGCTGAATATCGTGCCGAAGACGGAGCTGTTTCCGCCATATTCAACCTCTGTCCTGTAACAAACTGATTCTGACGGTAATCATGTTATTTCCTGGCCTTGTCTAAGACAAGCAGCGGATTGAGAATGATGTCATAGAAAAAACATTTGATTGAGTTTTTGGGTTTCTTTTTAACGTCTTTTACGAACGTTCTTTCCATTCCACACCACATCTTATGATCATCCTTGGTTCAGAGTGTACGTGTTTGCCCGCCATCAACATCCACGACGCTCCCCTGGCAGTACTCTGACAGTGGTGATGCAAGAAAGGCTACCATTCGCGCAATCTCTTCAGGCTCTCCGAAACGCGCCACACCCAGGGCTTGTGCCATGAGGACAGGAGCTACTGTTTCCTCAATTCTATTTTCTGAGGCATAGCTTTTCACGCGGGTTTTCAGACGCTCGGTCAGAATTGCTCCTGGATTGATTGCATTGACACGGATTCCGTCCTTCACGCCCCGGTCAGCCAGCGACTTAGTCATATTAAGCAATGCCGCATTGACTGATCCGCCGATGGTGAACTCGGCGCTGCCGGTCCGTCCTCCCACACCAACGATGTTAACGATGACGCCCTGGCGCTGTTGAAGATGTTCCCAGACAGCCCGGCAGAGGCGCATGGCTCCAAAGAATTTGAGTGCAAATCCGTCGTCCCACTCTGCATCGGTCAGTGTCAAAAAATCACCCCGCTTAGTAGCCCCAGCGTTATTGATCAGAATGTCTATCTGCCCAAAATGCTCAATAGCTGTGGCAATCACAGTTGCGGGTACATCCGGATCACGCAGGTCTGCGACATGTACAAGCGTGTCAACGGGACAGGATGCCGCTACTTCTTCCAGTTGAGCTTTCGAGCGTGCAACCAGGACCAAGCGTACCCCTTCGGTTGCAAATACCTGTGCGATGCTGCGGCCAATACCACGACTTGCGCCGGTTACGATGGCAACCTTACCGCTCAATTTCAGATCCATTCTCATGCCTCCATGTCTCATTCAAGGGTCATGCCCACCAGCTTTTAGGGTGATTTGTTACAGGTCGCCTCGGTGTAAAGTTTTTCCATGTTTTCTTGATCAATAAGCACCAGATATCCCCTATCCGGGTGTGCAGTGACCAGCACACCATAGTCAGCAAGATGTTGTGCCTGGGCCATTTCTCGAGCGACGATCCAGACTTGGTCCAGGCTCACAATCAGGGACTGGGGAAGCTTGGCGAGGCGCTGCCTGGCATCGTTTTTCAGGCGCACAATATGAACATGAAGCTGATCTTGGCTGCGGTGTTTAGCGGGGTTGACCACAAGGGCTTTGTCAAGATCGTTAGCGATGTATTTTTGGGCGATCTTCCATGCAAAAGTCCAAATACCCGAGGGGCGCTTCGGATCTTCCACGCCGGTAACGGACGTCTTTGGCAACACCAGTCCGTGAACGAAGCCCTCTGGACAGTCACACATCTTACGGCCGCGCAGAGCGACATAATTGTTGGTCTCAGCCCATATTTCGAGCCTGGCTGTGCAGTCAGTTTGTCCGGGGCAGGCACTGTCTATCCTCGGAGTTGCGCACACATTACAATAATCCAGAGCGGTACTATCAAGGCAATTACTAATTGTATCCCTGAGTGCGTTCCTGGAAGCGGCAAATACTTGCGTTTGGGAAAGCACCATGTAAATGAAGACTGAGAGGCCAACAATAAGTGCACTGCTACGACGGAAGATGCGAGGAAAGCTCATGCTTGATCCTTTACGAGTTACCTTGAAGCATCCGTCAAATGTTTCTATTACAAAATAAACCATTGCTGATTCACCAGTTACTAAGGCGGAACCTGACTACTCGACATTTCTATCCGCGATGGCACTTTCTGAAAATATCTCAAAACGATGGTTTCGAGTGGTCAACTTACTTTTTAGTACAGTTACAGATTTTTTCTATCAAATTGTAACCTTTTTTCGTTGAATGCCGTCTTTTAATCAAATGGCAAAAACGGTTTGCAAAGATATTTCTGTTGAGGTCAAAACAATGGATAAGAAAAATAGTAACCTGTAAAAAAATTATCGTTTTTTTGTGTCGCAGCATTGACGGCATTTGCAGGAATCGCATATGCAAACGATAGTGGATGGGGCGGTGAGCATGGCGGTCAAGAGCAGCAACATAACTTCAGGAAAATTGAAAATAAACCTGGTCTGGCTGATACGCAGAAAGCCCAGGCAAAGGCAATCTTTCAGGGTAACAGAGAGGTCTTTAAACCAATTATTGCGAACCTGAGAGCTGAGAATAAAAATATTCAGGCATTGGTGCATGCCGATGCGATTGACGAAGCCGCTATCCGCGCTGAAAAAATCAAAATAGCAGGAATTCAAGCGAACCTTAATGTTAACAGAGCCAAGATTGGGGTTCAGTTCCGCGCAATCTTGGCATCGTCACAACTGGAAATCCTGAAAACGTTGCACCCCAAAAAAATGTATCAAGGAGGGGACAATACCTGTCCCCATTGAATAATGTCTTCGCGTTTTGATATATTTTTGAGGATGCGGAGGGGTTGGAGAAGCATTTTGCAAGATGAATGCTGCAACCAATGGGGGTCGCTATGAAAAAGATCATCTGTATTGCACTTGCTGTAACGGCTCTGCTACTGGCAGGCACCTCACCAAGCCACGCTTTTCGGGGAGGCCATGGAGGACATGGTGGCCATGGCGGAGTAGGTGTTTGGATCGGTCCTGGGTGGGGTCCTGGGTGGTGGGGGCCCTATTATCCCTTCTCACCATATTACCCGTACTATACTGAGCCACCTATCGTCATCCAGCAGCAACCCGACACATACATTCAACAAACACCGCAAACCGAGCAACCGAGCTACTGGTATTTCTGCAGGGAACCGGAAGGATACTATCCCTATGTAAAGAAGTGTCCGAAAGGGTGGTTAAAGGTCGTGCCTCCTGAAACTCCGGAAGATGGGGAAGAGGAATAAACAATGAAAAAGCAGATCAGCAGGTGGGTTCCATTTATTGCGTTGTTGGCTTTACCCGGGTGCGTAACCCTGCCAACAGGTCCAAGCGTTCGGGTTATGCCTGGTCAGGAAAAGACATTTGAACAGTTTCGGGCTGATGACGCAATTTGCAGGCAATGGGCTGAGCAGCAGCTCGGCATTTCTCCGCAGGAGACGGTTAACCAGAACGCAGCCACAGGAGCGGTTGTCGGCACGGCAATCGGAGCAGGCCTGGGGGCGGCTGTCGGTGCTGCTTCGGGGAACCCGGGTGCAGGAGCCGCCATTGGCGCGGGTAGTGGACTTCTTCTCGGAACGGCAAGTGGTGCCGATGCAGGAAATGCATACGGATGGGAAGCTCAGCGGCGTTATGACAACGCCTATGTCCAGTGCATGTATGCCAAGGGAAACCAGGTGCCTGGAACGACAAGATACCGCCGGGTACGGAGAGCCACTCCTCCTCCGCCACCTAACTTGAACTCCGTGCCGCCAGACTATGTTCCGTATGATGCTCCCCCGGCTCAATAAGCCTCCACATTGGCCAGGGAACCTGTTTATTTTGTAAACATTAATGGCTGCAGCAATCAATGAGCATGAATTTTCATCGCATGTGGTATGCATCGTAATGCACCTCATGCTACGGGGGCAATGCCCCAAAACATCAAACCATCATGGAGGTGCTATGGCACGAATCAAAAAACCGGAAACAAAAGAAACCAAGGTAATTCAAAGTAAAAAGAATAAAAAAGATCACTTACAGAACATAATCTCGCTTCGAATCAGTGACCAACAGAAAATAACTCTGGAAAAGTTATCCAAGGCTACATCAAAAAGCGTCTCTGATATCATGAGGGAGGCGGTAAACCTCTGGAGTGCCAAACGACGTAACCTGTGCCTGGATTAACCTGCATAAGGATTTTTTACATATCAGTACAATTACTTTATAGGGATGGATCAAGAAGGCGGATGGGGGTTACTCTCCATCCGCCTTCAAATATTTTGAGCCGACTTCAGCCAGTCTGTCATCTGATCTTCACTGTCGAACACGGTATCGAAAGTAATTGGTCACTTGATCATTACGAGTATACTCCAACCTTTCAGAAACTCTTGTGGAACAATCTCGCAGTTTTAATGTCCAATTTTTATTACTTTCATCAGCTGTCATGTGGCCTATGGCCTGTTAAGAATTGTGGGTCGTGGTCTCGTTGACACACAAAAGTGCTACATGCTCTTGACAAATATCAGCCTTCTAATTAAAGTTTAGATTTAGCTTAATAAGAAAGTAAGGATAAACCATGAAAATACTTGTTGTTGAAGATGAAAAGAAGGTTTCCGGGTTTATCAAGCGAGGCCTGGAAGAGGACGATTATCAGGTTTCAATCGCTCATAATGGCGAAGAAGGGCTCAAACAGGCTTTGACGGGTGAATACAGCCTGATGATCTTGGACGTGATGATTCCCA
>JACAAY010000168.1 GCA_013377095.1 Desulfuromonadales bacterium | reverse complement strand
TCGGCCAGCAGCGACACCTGGACGCCGTGACCGAACATCCCGCTACAGTTGCCCGCGCAGTACAATCCGCCCTGGACGCTTCTTACGGCACCGTTGCCGTTTCCGCTGAAAGTTACGGATAAGGACCTTTCGATAACGGCAGTCGGGTATTCGAACGCGCCCACATCGAGGTGAGAGTCGGCCAGCCTTGGAAGCCCGGACTGGTGTTTCAGGTACTCCCGCTCCAGGGGGTAGGCGGCCAGAAAAACGGGCAGCGACCCGGCCGCGTCGCGGGCCGGGGACGTTTCCTGGATGTGGAAGTCCTGGTTCGCCTCGTCAACGAAGCCCGGACCCGCCGCAACCCGGTTGCCGCCGATATCGGTCACCACGCCGTTCAATTCGGAGTGGGACGCAACGAAACCGGGCTTGAAGAGGTTGCCGCCGTAGAGCAGCGTGCCGTCCGAGTTGGTCAGGGCCAGACGGTTGCCGGCCTCTGTCACGTAGATGATGTTGTTGCGCACCTCGGCCGTCTGTGCGTTGCTGGAGAGGCGCAGCAGCGTGGTATTGCCCGTCCGGGTCGAGACGACGGTGTTGTTCCAGAAATAGAGTTTCCCGCGGTAGATCGAGGTATCCCCCGAATCGCCGCCGAAGTGAACGATCTGGGAGTTGCCGGCGCCATTCGGTTCGATCAGGACGTTGCCGTAGACGAAGGTCTGCAGGTAGGCCGGATCGTTGACCAGTTCGCTGCTGTCCTCGGCATCCACCAGGTCCAGCTGGCGGTTGCCGCTCTCGATCCAGTTGTAGCGGATCACCGTGCCGGAGGAGCGATCCTTGAGGTTGTTTCCCAGGCAGCCGTCGCACAGCGGGCCGAAACGGTTGTACTGGTAGAGGATGCCCCGCGCCGCGGTGTAGGTATTGTGCTCGTAGATGCTGTTGACATTACCGTTGCCGTGGATGTAGTTCCCCTCGATCAGCATGTCGGTGGTGGCGGCCGCCACGAAGAGGCCGTTACCGCTGTCCTCCAACTCGCAGTTGCTTACACTGATGTGATCCCCTTTCTCGACGTAAATCCCGGCCGCATTACTCAGGTATGTGCTTGGGCCGTTACGGCCGGTGAAGGAACCCCGGGCGCTGCGGAAGTGCAGGTTCTCGACCCGGATGTAGGCCGGAGTGCCGTCGTCGGGCTTGTTGGAGCCGCCGATCTTGAGAATGCCGCGATCCTCGTTCCAGTAGTTGAGCTTCGAACGGGTCGTTGCCCCCGCACCCTGGATGACCGGCAGAGTCCCGTTCGCGTCCGGTACCCCGCGAACGATGATGGGGTTGGCGGCCGTTCCGACCCGGTTCAGCACCCACTTCTCCTGGTAGGGCGCCGGACGGGCGTGGATCAGCACCCTGTCCCCGGCAGCGAGGGACTCCCAGGGGACGTCGCCAATGTTGGCATAGTTCTGTCCCGGACCGACCTGGTAATCCGCGGCCCAGACCGGCGAAGAATACAGAATGGCGATGAAGATGATACGGCGGATAGCTGCATGCATGGTTGCTCCTTTGAACAAAAAGGGTCCCGCTCTATCACCTTATGGGCAATCACATCGACCCTGATTCTTGAAATACCGGGGGTCTAGGGGGACGGGTCTAGGGGGACGTAGTTGATTTGGTGATTAACTCTTCAACACAGCCCCATTTGGGATTCTCAGCCACAAATGCAGCGCCTCGGGTTGCTCCCCTGCTAACTCCGGAACGTGTAATTCCCAATGCCTTTGCAACAGTTTCACCGCTGTAACCGATCTTGCGAAGTGCCAAATAGCTGATGATGCTTTTTGCCTCCGATATCGTTACTCCACGCCTGCGCTGACCAAGCTCTTCCGGCTGAACACCGGCAATCTCAGCAACTTGCTCTACCAACTTATCCAGAGGGATACGCACTTCGAGCTTTTCAGAAACTTCCTTTTCTTGTTTCAGTTGTTCGACGAAATCAGCACTGCCAAGTATTCTGTCATCATATGCCGTGATCACTTCATTCCCGGCTAATTTCAGTACTCGCCTGAGCCCTCCACCCACAAGCTCGTCTCTTCGCCCCAACAAAATACCATCTGCTACGAATGTCTGATATTTTTCCCGTGCCGGTTTCGTTCGCTTGCCGAAATACCTCAGAACCTCTTCCACATTCTGTCCCGACAATTCCCGACGCCCCATCAATACTGCATGACCGCTCCACGGATACCCGTTCAATTCAGCCATGTCCTTGACGATACCAACACGCAAAGGATTGAGGTGAATGTAGCGAACCAGTTCGAGAAGATAAGGGTTTTCCTCGCAAATGATCGACTTGTAACGGTTCTGGAACAGATGGCCGCTACGATGGTGACGCAGGTTGAATGTTACGGCATGGCCGGTCAAAAGTCGCCTCATGAAATGTCCAAGCCTGCCTTGCGTTGAACGCAAAAGAAAATGGGCGTGATTGGTCATAAGCGACCAGGCAAGGCATACGGTTCCTGTTTGGATCAGCAGGTTGGAAAAGCGATCCAGAAATGATTGCCGGTCGTCATCATCAAGATAAATATCCCGACGTTCAACTCCTCTGACGATCACATGCTGGAGAACTCCTGTTATATCGAGGCGTGCAGTGCGTGGCATAACGTGGATATACCTGCTTTTTAGATAAAATCAACTAATCATCTACGTCCCCTTAGCCTCCCTCTAATCACCTACGTCCTCTTAGCCTCCATCCCCTTAGCCTCGAGTGGTTAGCTCTCGCCTCTGTAAGTATCAATGTCAATCGTAGCGCCAACTTTGTGCAGGAAAGCGATCACCTCAGATTCAAATCCAATTGCTGGAGTTGATTTTGAATCATCGGGGGTAACCGTAAGAACCACTGCCAATACTGCTTGCAACCCGAATCTTTCTTTTGCTTGGATAATTTTGTCTGCATGAAGCGCTAATGTGGCAATTAAAGACGAGGACATTTCGTAAACATCAACCACCTCATCTTCGATCTTTCCTGTGGAATATTCCCAGAAGGTGCACCTCGGTATTGGATTCCCTTTGCGCCGGGTCGTAGTGGGGTCGATTCCTACGATCTTTGTCACTTCGTCAGGGTCGAACTCATCGGCAAAAAGCGCAAAATAGACTTCTCCTTCATTCATTGTTTTTCCTTTCTGTTCGAGCTAACGGGCTGCGCCCTTGACCCGCACCGGGGCATTTTTTGCCCCGGTCGGTGTCCAAGGGCCTGGTTATGCTCATTATATTTTCTCAAGAAGCAGTCGGAACGGGATATCAAGCTCCGTTCCGATACTCCGAAGAGCATCTATGCATACTTCAGAGTCTGCTTGGCCGCTTTCCAGTGCTTCGATGACCACGGGGAAATATCCGATGCGGTCAGCTAATTCTTCGATTGATATGCATTTCTGCTCTCGACGTGTTTTCACTAGGGCTGATAGGGGGAGATTGGCAAGATCAGTGATGGGAATGTCTGCAAATTCTTCTGGTTTTATTTCAATCGCAGTGCAGTATTTTTTAAAATCCCCGATCAACCATCCATCAATGTCATTATCGTCGCCTCTTTCAAAATCCCAGAGAAGCGACTCCCGAAAGTCACTTCCGATCATTTGGGCTACGTCCTTTTGGCTTAGCCCTTTGGCTTCACGCATCTTCTTAAAATGCAGTCCAATCAGCATTTCCATCTCCTGCATAACTTCGTTGATCACCGGTTCACGCGCGCGCGTGAACCGGTGATCTTCCCAAATGGAACATTTATCCAGTGAAGTCGTTAATCACTGATGCTCCGGCCATCTTCCCTTGTACGTCATATATCATCTCAATCTTGAAAATGAAAATTGCGTATCCTGATGGATCGCTTGAGCTTTTGAATGTTGAATTCTTCTGATTTGTCTGTAGAACGGTTTATCCCGCTATCAGCTTCTTGGACCAGGGGAACTTTACTTGTATATGTAAGAATTTTTAAATCAAGGCGCACTGTATAACGGGGGTTCATTCTTGTCAAAGGGGAAAGAGTGCGGTGATATTCATTCCGGAGGGAGTGGGGGGGAAGGTGGTGTTTGAGACCATTGGACAAAATTTCCGGAATGTTCGGGAAAAAACACCGCCCAGGATGCATCCGACGGAATCGACGGGCATATGCCGGATCCCATTCATGACGAAACTTAGAACTATCCATAATTACACAATAATTTATCTGCAAGATTGCATGTGAGGAGGTTTTTGGGGTAGGTTAGGCACGACGAGCCATGTTGATCTCGTCATGTCGAAGGCCGTGATGTGATTCGATGAATTCGAAATTATCGGTTTTGCGGCTTTTTTGAAATTGCAGCATGCCGGCTAAAAAAGGGTTGGGTATCATGAACACTGTCGTGAACATTTACGAGGTTATTAAAAGGGAAACGCTGCCCCACCTGCAACGGACCGCGCTGATCGAGGGACAACGGCGCATCAGCTACGCAGAGCTGTTCAACGCCACGGAGATGGTTGCGGAAACCCTGCGTTTGAAAGGTGTTGACCGACTGCAGCGCATCGGTCTGCTGTGCGACGACAGTATCGATTATGTCATTGTGAGCCTGGCCATCCTGTCCCTGTCGGCCGTGATCGTGCCGGTTTCGCCGGAGCAGACAGCGGAGGAGATCGATACGGTCATCGAACGGATCGATGTGGATTTCATTATCGCCGAACCGCGACTACGCCGGGATGAGGGCCAGGAAGCTCTGCGCAGTGACGGCTTTGTGGCCAGGGAGTTCGTGCTTGTCAGGAGAGCAGTCAGGGAAAATCCGCCGGCCGGGTACTTCAGTGCCAATCCCGCCTTTGTCCGCTTCAGTTCCGGGACCACCGGCACCAGCAAGGGGGTCATGCTCTCCCACCGGACGATCGTCGAGCGTACCGATGCCGCCGACCGGGGACTGCACATAACCGAACGGGATACGGTACTCTGGGTACTGTCCATGAGCTATCATTTCGTGGTGTCGATCCTGCTCTTCCTGCGGCGCGGCGCAACAACCGTTCTGTGCGGCCACCCCTTCCCCGATGCTCTGATCGAGGGACTGACACTGCATAAGGGCACGTTCATCTACGCCTCGCCGTTCCACTACAGTCTGTTGTCGAAAAGTGACCAGGTTCCGGGCAATGCCCTGGACCGGGTCAGGCTGGCCATATCCACCTCCATGAAGCTGCCGGAGCAGGTGGCTGAGGAATTCCTGAACCGCTTCGGGTTTGAGTTGAGCGAGGCCTACGGCATCATTGAGGTCGGACTACCCTTTATCAGGCTTTCCGGTGGTGCTTTTACCCGCGGATCGGTTGGCCGGGCACTGCCCGACTACGAGATCAGGCTGGATAACCGGGATGCGGATGGCGTCGGGGAAATTTCAGTCAGGGGCCGGGGCATGCTGGACGCCTATTATTCCCCCTGGCAGAGCCGCGATCGGATCCTGACCGAGGGGTGGTTCCATACCGGTGATCTGGGGAAAGTTGATGGGGATGGATTTCTCTCTATCGTCGGCCGGGACAAGGATGTGATAAATTTCGTCGGTATGAAGATCTTTGCCCAGGAGGTGGAGTCGGTGATCAACCGCCATCCGGCGGTGGAGGAGTCGCTGGTGTATGGCGTGCCCCACGCCAGTTACGGCGAACTTCCCACGGCAAAGATCGTACTGCGGGGGGACGTCTCCACCGAAGAGGCGCTGGACGACCTGCGGAGCTTCTGCTACCGGCTGCTGACAAAATACAAGGTTCCCAAGGAGTTTGTAGCGGTGGACGCTCTGCCGAAAACCGCCAGTGGAAAGCTGAAACGATGAAAAAAAGAACTTCCTCAGGAACACTGTACGATGAGCAGATTGCAACTGCCCACGATTATGACCGCTGGTTTGCCCAGGATACCCTGGGCGCCCGCTGGGTACGCTTCTGGTTTGCTCCGAATCAGACGCTTTTTCTGAACACTCCTGCCCGCAGACTTCCCCGGTTGCTCTCACTCAAGCCAACGGACAAACTGCTGGACATAGGCTGCGGCTATGGCGGGCTGCTGATCTATCTGCATCGCAAGGTCGGATTCAGCCAGGCCATGGAAGGGCTTGACTGCTCGTCCCTGATGGTGGCCCGCGCCCGTGAGGAGTTTCGCGCCCGGGGCTTGGAGGCGTGCGCCCGCATCAGCCATGGGTTGGCGACACGGTTGCCGTACCCCGATGCTACCTTCGATGTGATAGTCAGTACCTATGTCATCAAACATCTTTCCGATGATTTGCTGGGGGATATGCTGGCCGAGGCCATGCGGGTTCTCAAGCCGGGAGGCAGGCTCTGTCTGTGGGAGGCGGCTCCTTCCCGGAACCCCTATTTGCACAATTTTAACGTAAAGCTGCTGAAGATGGGCGTCTCCAGCGCGCATCTGCGAACCGTGGGGCAATTGCGCGCAATTCTGGAGTTGGCCGGTTTCCGCGACCTGAAACCCTACGGCCATGGTCTCTACTATTACTACCCGCCATTGCCCAGGGTGGGTTTTATTGCCGTACGTCCACCCGTGTAATCGCTCTGTAATAAAACCCGAAAAAATGGTATCACTGTACTAGGTTGTCAATAGCCCGTTTTTTTGAAGGCGGGCATCTTACCAACTCCAGGGAGGTTACCATGAAACGCATACTTGTTCTCATCGTGGCGCTGGCCATGTTTGCTCCGTTTGATGCATTGGCGCAAACCTTCACTCTGTCTCCGGCAAATACCAGTATCCAGTTCAGAGTCAAAAACATGGGCGTCATGAATGTTAAAGGCTCTTTCGAGAAATTCAAGGGAACAGTGGAGATGGATC
>JACAAY010000167.1 GCA_013377095.1 Desulfuromonadales bacterium | reverse complement strand
GGCAACGTCTGGGCCATGCCCGGGGTATGCGGGAAGTCCTGGTTGATCACGCGCTGCGACTGGATGTGAAAGGCAGGGGCGGGGAAGGGTTGGAATTCCTGGGTGCGCTATTGCCCGATGACCTGCAGGCGCTCTTTCTGTATGAGGTCGATGACCGTGCATTGGAACATCTGGCACATCTCTCCGGTCTCAATGAACTGTATCTCTCCAATACAACGGTCAGTGATGAGGGATTGCGTCTTCTTGGCACGCTCCATGGCCTGCGCCGACTCTCCATCTATCACACCTCCATCGGGGATCCCGGGCTGGAAAATCTAGCTCAGCTCAAGGGGCTGAAATGGCTGACCTGCAGCGGAACCTGCATAACCGAAGAGGGTTTGGCCCGTTATCGTCAACTGGCACCGGGCTGCAAGGCGGTCAATTTCCAGTGGCGCCATGGGAAGTGATTGTTTCGATTGTTTTGAATATCTTCACCATAACCCGGACGCCCATCCGGGTTATTTTGTATCCACATTTCACCAAGCCTTATTAATTCAAGCTGGCCTTTTCTCTGAATCAATACCAGTTCGTCGTTTTGGATCAGGTATATTGTTCAGAAACAGATACTCAATATGGCATGATAAAGCCTCGAACATCCTTTCATAGCAATTTCTCCCACCGTGTTATTCTCAACCGAATGGAAGCCTTTCCACGCCTGTAAACCGGATTTGTATTCAAATCTGATATACATTTCCTGATTAAACACTCATGGTGCATCGCCAACGGTTTGGTATGATGGTATTATTAACTATTTGAAAAACGCAGACAAAGGGGAACCGCCATGACCACGGATTGCTGCGTCTCTGAAAATCTCCAGCGTTCAAAAGCACATTCCGATCTGATGCTGGATTGGTTGCGGGGCAGGGGAAGGACACTCATCATCATCCATGACAATCCGGACCCGGATTGTCTGGCATCGGCCATGGCGCTACGCCATCTGTTTGTCATGAAACTGAACCGGGATGCGGTGATCGCCTTTTCCGGCATGATCGGGCGCAGCGAAAACATTGCCATGGCCAAAGAGCTGGAGATTACGCTGATCCCCCTCGCAATGCTCGATCTGCGAGAATTCAGCGTGGTCTGCATGCTTGACACCCAGCCGGGCACGGGCAACAACTCACTTCCCGCGGAGTGCCGGGTGGATATTGTCATCGATCATCACCCCGTGCGTGACATAAGCAAAAGCTGCCGTTGGGTGGATATTCGTGACGAGTATGGCGTCACCGCCACCATCCTGTACGAATATCTTGTTGCGCAACACATAACAATCGGCACAAAACTGGCTACCGCCCTGTTCTACGCGATCAAATCCGAGACTCAGGACTTGGGCCGCGAGGCAAACCGGCCCGACCGGGACGCCTATCTGCGCCTGTTCCCCTTGGCGAACAAGAGGCTGTTGTATGAAATAACCCATCCAAAACTGCCGGTGGAACATTTCAGGACAATATACAGGGGGCTTGAAAACGCGAAGATATACGGAATGTTGCTGGTTGTGAATCTGATGGCGATCAGTTTTCCCGATGTAGTGGCGGAGATGGCCGACTATCTGGTCAGGCTGGAGAATGTTGAAACCGTGCTCAGTATGGGGCATTTCAACGACGGGGTGATAATCTCCATCCGCACAACAAGCCACATCCATAATGCAGGAGAGATCATCAGGAGGCTGGTGGCGGAAAGAGGAACAGCCGGTGGACACGGTATGATGGCAGGAGGCAAGCTGGGTAATGTACCTTTCGATCCAGCGACCCTGAAAGAGGTCGAGGTTTTGTTGACCCAGAGGTTGTTGCACGAACTGTCCATTGCTGATGCGATTCCAAGCAGGCTGCTCGAGTCTCGGCAACACGTTTAAATATTGAACTATGAAACTGAAACTCTCCCTCAACATACTGTTGGCAGTGTCACTCCTGGTTCTCAGCGGATGCGCCACCAGTATCAATAGTGCGGACCTTCTCGAGAAAATGCAACAACAACCAGGTCCTCTGGTCATTGACGTCCGCTCCCAGGGTGAGTTTGATCGTGATCATCTCCCCGGTGCAGTGCATATTCCCTTTTATTCAATTAGTTCGGAACTTGGTAAGCGAGAAGACGTCAAGCGGAGAAGTGTCGTTGTATACTGTGAGCATGGACCGCGGGCCGCATTTGCCGGATTTATGCTGCATCTGTCCGGTTACGAGCAGATCAACACCCTTGAAGGGCAGATGCGGGGCTGGCGCTCCGCCGGCTTTCCCGTTGAGAAAACCGTACCCTGAACTTATTCGGTCGGATAATTTTCAGTCATCCTTTTTGATACGCACAACCTGGCTTATTCCGGGCATGGCTTCGATCTCCTGGTCATTCAGGGTGGCGGTGTCACCGATAACACCGATGATGGTACGGTTGGCGCCGGTTGACTGGTGGATGTCGAAATCGCGGGAAATCAGATACTCCTTGATCTGGTCCAATGATTCTTCTGCAGCATGTTTCTTCATAATAATCAGCATGATATAATATAACCTCTTAACTCGTTTGGTAAATATTCCTCACACAAAACCTGCCGGATTGGGATCAGGGAAGTTGGCTTTCATCGTCGGCGTGGGACATGATCCGTTCCAGTCGCCGCGACTCATCCACAACCCTCTCGAACAGGCGCACGATGGCATCATTGTCCAGGGGGCCGGGATTTTCTTCTTTCATACGGGCAAAGATACGTTTTTCCCGTGATGGATCAAAGACCGGCAGATTCAAGCCTTTTTTGAGATGACCGATCTCCAGGGCCAGACGGGCGCGTTCGTTGAAAATACGCAGCAGCACGTCATCCAGCAGATCGATCCGTTTTCTGATCTCATTGATATCCAAAGGACTCTCCGTTATTTACAGTTCTTTTTTAATGTAGGAATCGTGTTTGCAGTTCACGTCGTCCCGCTCAGGGTAATCAATGGTGTAATGCAGTCCGCGCGACTCCTTGCGCATCTGTGCGCAACTGACAATCAGTTGAGCCACGGTAACGAGATTGCGAAGTTCGATCAGATCCGATGTAATAATGAAGTTCCAGTAATACTCCTCTATTTCGCTCTGAATCAGTTCCACACGGCGCATGGCTCGCGCCAGACGCTTGTCGGAACGCACGATACCGACATAGTTCCACATGAAGCGCCTGATTTCATCCCAGTTGTTGGAGACCACCACCATTTCATCACTGTTGGTCGCTGTTCCTGAATTCCATTCCGGCAGGTCGACCCATTTGCTGCAGGGCTTCTTGATTGCCTCAATTGTATGCAGATAGGCCCGGTTGGCGTAGACCGCCGCTTCCAGCAATGAGTTGCTGGCAAGCCGGTTGGCGCCGTGCAGCCCGGTATAGGTCACCTCACCAATGGCGTACAGCGCCTTCAGATCGGTCTCACCATTCATGTTAACCGCCACACCGCCACAGACATAGTGGGCCGCCGGAACCACCGGCAGCCATTCCTTGGTCATGTCCAAACCCAACTCCAGACAGGTCTGATAGATATTGGGGAATCGGTTGCGGACCACATCGGCCGGTTCATGGGTAATATCCAGATAGACACAGTCATCTCCGCTGATTTTCATTTCATTGTCGATGGCGCGCGCCACGATGTCCCGCGGCGCCAGATCCTTTAGCTTGTGATATTTTTCCATGAACGCAGTGCCGTCACGCCTGCGCAGGATCGCGCCTTCACCGCGCACGGCCTCGGAAATCAGAAACGACTTGCCCAGGGGGTGGAAGAGAGTCGTGGGATGGAACTGCATGAATTCCATGTTGGCGATCGTGGCGCCAGCCCGGTAGGCCATGGCCACGCCGTCACCGGAGGCCACATCCGGGTTGCAGGTGTACAGATATACCTTGCCTGCCCCGCCACTGGCCAGAAGAGTTACCTTCGAGGAAAAGGTGACCACCTGACTCCCCTTGATATCAAGAACATATGCCCCCAGACAGCAGTTTTTGTCCTTTGAACAGTTGAACAATTTGGCGGTGGTAATCAGATCGATGGCGATGTGATGCTCATAAATGGTGATGTTTTTATGGTTGCGGGCAGCCTCAACCAGGGCTCGCTGAATCTCGCGACCGGTAATATCCTGGGCATGCAGGATCCTCCTGGCGCTGTGGCCACCCTCGCGGGTCAGGTCGTAACTCGCCCCTTTAGTGGTGAATTTGACGCCCCACTCAATCAGGTTCTCTATGGTTTTGGGTCCCTCTTCCACTACCATCCGTACGACGTCTTCGTGACAGAGACCTGCTCCGGCGATCATGGTGTCATTGATATGGGCTTCGAACGAGTCCTCGGATGAGATGACCGAAGCGATCCCCCCCTGGGCGTAGTTCGTTGCTGATTCGGAAACATCGTATTTGGTGACAATTGCCACGCTTCCATGGTCGGCAGCCTGAAGGGCATAGGAGAGACCGGCAATGCCGCTGCCAATCACGAGAAAATCACTTTCGATGCGCATGTCTGAGGATCCCTTTGCGAATAAGGTCAGTGAAGCGCATGGATTATTGTCCCCCGTTGTCTGTTTGTCAAGAAGAGACGGTCAGTATCCGGACCGAAATAAGCATGCGCCAGATAGTGGAAACACGGTATGAAGTTGTTCTTTCATCCCCAACTATTTGAATCGTATTCAAAACAGGGTATGATGACCAAGAATGAGAGGCACCTGTTTAGCTTAGGAGGAGAAACCGTATGAACGTGATAGTTGATCTTTGCATAGTTCCGCTAGGTGTTGGTGTATCGTTGTCATCATATGTTGCGGCCTGCGAAAAGGTATTGGCCGATGCCGGCTTGAAGTGTGTCCTGCATGCCAATGGAACCAATATCGAGGGCGATTGGGATGCGGTGTTTGCGGCTGTCAAACACTGCCATGAAACCCTGCATGGTATGGGTGCCCCACGGATTCACACCACCATGAGTCTGGGGACACGTACAGATCGCTCACAGACCATGGATGACAAACTCGTGAGTGTTAACAGAAAACTGAGCGGGGCAGGGTAGGGGACCGTTACGTCTCACGGTCTCCGTTGCTGCAACAGATACTGCCCCACGAACCACTCGTTGCCGCTGTTATAGCCGAACAGTTCGGAACAGGCCATGAAGAACACCCGCCAGCGTTGAAACCAGAGCTCCGCGTCATCTTCATACACATCCCGCAAAATCGGCATAATCTGCTCGTCGCGCGCTTCCAGTAGCGTCAACCAGTCTTCGCAAGTCTGCTGATAGTGTCTCCCGTTCACCCGCCAGTGGTTCTCCACAATCAGATTATCATTGAAATAGTGCAGCATCTGTTCGGAGGGCATGATGCCGCCGGTGAAGAAAAAGCGTCCCATCCAGTTGTCTTCGTCCTCGGTATCAAAGAGATAGGCCAGTTCACGGTGACAGAACAGGTGCGCAAACAGTTTTCCATCCGGTCGCAGCCAGCAGGATATGCGCCTGAGCAGCTCGGCATAGTTGCGCATCTGTTCAAACATCGCCACCGAGATCACTCGGTCAAAAGTCTCTTCGAGCTCAAAGGTATTCATCTGGGCAGCAACCACCCGCACATTGTCGTAGCCACTTTCGCGGCAGACCGTTTGTATGAACTCTTGCTGCGGCTGAGAGTTTGACACGGCCGTAATGCGTGCGGATGGATACCGTTCGGCCATCCAAATCGTCAGCGAGCCCCATCCGCAGCCCAATTCCAGGATATCCATATCATCCACGAGTTCTGCCCGTCGACAAATTTCGGTCAACATGGCCTCTTCGGCAGCAGCAATGCCGTTGACACCGATCGGATACAGACAACAGCTGATGGAACGGCGCGGTCCCAGCACCTGGCTGAAAAACGTGGCCGGCAACCCATGGCGAAGACTTTGTGCCGGATCGCTGCAGATCGAAAGCGGACTTTCCCGTAACGTGGAAAACAGCATCTGCTGACGCAAGAGGTTGACCTCACAGTCACCATGGTCTTCTTCCCGTAGACGCTGACGCAGCAGGCGCCTGATTCCCCGGCGGATCACCGTGTCCGGCAGCAACCCCATTTCCATCAGATCAATCAACATGCTCATTTTTAACTCCGTTTACGATGAATACGCGGTGAATCTCTTCAAGAAGGCTGCGGTTTTACGTTCTCACAACCAATGCCCCATCCTCAAGATCGACCCTCAGTTCGCCTCCCTCGGCCACGTCTCCTGTAATGATGGCCCGGGCCACACGGGTTTCAAGTTCGCGTTGCAGGAATCGTTTCAGTGGACGGGCACCGTAGACCGGATCATAGCCGGTGTGGGCAATGAATCGTTTGGCTTCGTCGCTCAGGATCAGGGATATCTGGCGATCTTTGAGGCGCTGGACAAGCTGTTGCGCCAGCAGATCGGTGATCCGTACAATTTCATCCATGTGGAGCGGCTTGAAGAGGACAATATCATCCACCCGGTTGAGAAATTCGGGCCGGAAACAGGACCGTAATTCGTTCATCACCAACGTGCGGGCATCGTCGCGAATATCTCCCTGCGGCGTAATACCCTCAATTAGATGGGGAGCCCCGATATTGGAGGTCATGATGATGACCGTGTTCTTGAAGTTGACCGTACGACCGTGACTGTCCGTGACCCGGCCGTCATCCAGGATCTGCAGCAGAACATTGAACACATCCGGGTGCGCCTTTTCGATTTCATCGAAGAGCAGCACGCAGTAGGGTTTGCGTCGCACCGCTTCGGTCAGCTGCCCCCCCTCTTCGTAGCCCACATAACCGGGAGGAGCCCCGATCAGGCGTGACACGGCAAATTTCTCCATATATTCTGACATGTCGATGCGCACCATGTTGTCTTCCGAATCGAACAATGCCGAGGCCAGGGTCCTTGCCAGCTCGGTTTTTCCCACGCCGGTGGGTCCCAGGAAGATGAAGGAGCCGATGG
>JACAAY010000166.1 GCA_013377095.1 Desulfuromonadales bacterium | reverse complement strand
CGATTTCCTTTAGCCGTCGCACATGCTGCCCGAATCGGCTATGCTCGGAGACGATTTCTCCCATCAAGCGGATCAGGTCATCCAGTTTGGCTGCACTGACTCGCAGGTAGTCGACCTTCCTGGAAGCGGTCGGGACAACGTGTGACTCGCGTGCATCCCCGTCAGTTGCCGTCTGGGGGTGAACGGACTGCGTGGCCGCCAGGTCGCCAATGATGGTTTCCAGGGACGTACCGGGAGAAAAAAGGGGGGACTCGTCCCCCACAGCTTCAGGGCCGCACGATTCATGCTTTCCATCCGCTGTTGCCGAAGAAGCTTCTTGAGCAGATTGCCCGGCTCGCCCGCATGCAACGAAAGCCAGCTCCGCGTACAGATCAGCCGGTGCCTCCTGTGGCGCTTCTCCCGAGGCCAGCCTGTCCAACATGACGGTCAGGGTGTCCACTCCCCTGAAGAGGGCATCAGAGAGACTGGATGAAAAGGGGATCAGGGCGCTCCGCAGCCCATCAAGGACGTCCTCCATACGGTGGGCCAGATCGGAAACGGCCAGCTGTTTCAACATCCGTGACGAGCCCTTGATGGTATGGGCTGACCGAAACAGACCATTGAGGGTTTCGCTGTCATGGGGGGCATGTTCGAGGGATAGCAGTCCATCACTCAACCGGGAGCAGTGTTCCCGTGACTCATCAATAAAACGGGCTAGAAATTTGGATTGGTCGAATGCCATCTACCTATCCCTTCTCCTTCAGCAACGACAGTTTATGACGGCAGACGGTGATGAACTGCTCCGCCTTGAATGACAGGGGGAAAAAGCTCCGCCCGTTTACACAGAGCGATCCGTTTTCAAGAAACCGTAGTGCTGTTTCATATCCAATCTTGGCCCGTTTGACATCTCCCCTGGAGAACAGGATCCCGGCCAGGTAATACTGAGCCGGCCAGCATGAGGCATCCAGATAGAGAGCCTCCCTGAAACGTCGGTAGGCCTCGTCCCTGTTGCCGTCGTGCTGGGCAATGATTCCCAGAATCAGATACCCTTCCAGGCAGAGGGTATCGCGAGTAAGAATATCTTCGCAGGTTGCACGAGCCTCAGCGAAACGGGATGCGCTCAAAAGGACACAGGCCTTCAGGGATTGGGCTTTTATGAAGGAGGGCTGTGCCGTAACAAGGGCCTCCAGGATCGGGAGCGCGTTATCGCCCCGATCTGTTCGCGCCAGCTCCTGGGCTTCGTCGAAGAGCGAACCGGCAGTACGGCCCGAGTCGGTCGGCAGTGCGGCCGGACCGGTTGTCCGTCGTGGCGGTTGGGGTGCTATCGTTGAGCGGACAGGCGCCTTCCCCGAGACCAATGGACGGCTAGGAGCGTGGCCGGGCAACCCAGCGCTGGCCTGCCCGCGCCCTGTCCGGCGCCGTTCCTCGATCACGATGGCCAGGCGTTTGTGGAACACATAGAGCGAGTCCCGCTCCACCAGTGTCAGGATACCGACGTCATGGTGGATGGTCTCTGTTGCACCAACAATCAGGTAGCCCCCGTCATTGAGGAGTTCCGCCAGTCGGCTGAATATGGTCCGCTGCACCTGGTCCGGAAAGTAGATCGAAACATTCCGATAGAGGATTATATCGGGCGACATCATTATCTGCGGATATGGTGCCCCTAACAGGTTGGCAGTGTCGAATTGGACCAGGCTTCTTGCTGCATCGCAAATCCGATACTCACCTGGTCCGAAGGGTTCGAAATAGCGCTCCTGCAAACAAGACTCCAGCCCCCGGAACGAGTATCTGCCGTAGATTCCTCGCCTGGCCGTGCCGATTACGCCGGCATCGATGTCCACGCCAGCAATGGAAAAGAGCCGCTGACAATCATCTCCGTAGCGTTCCCGCAGCATGATAGCAACGGAATAGGGCTCCTCGCCCGTGGAACAACCCGCACTCAGTATTTTGACTGGGCCAGGACGCGACGCCATGATCTCGGGAGCCAGGCGGTTAATCATTAGCTTCAGGTGATCCGGCTCGCGGCAGAAATAGGTTTCATTGACGGTCAGTAGTTCCACCAGGCGGTTGAATTCGGCTTGGTCGCTGACCAGCAGGTTGTGATAGGCATGCTGCGAAGCGATACCCACGTCGGACATCCGCCGGTGCAACCCGTTCGCCAACGTTTTTTCGCGCTCCCTTCCAAAACTGAGCCCACAGGTGCGCAGCATCAGATCCTTGAAGCTATCCAGTCCCAGGTTATCACCGTCTGTTGCCAACATAACGCCTCACTTTCCTTTTCCACCAACCAGACGCATCAACTCGGCCGGTATGTCGCACAGCGGTATGACCCGGTCAACCCTGCCCCGTTCCACAGCCAGGCGATTCATGCCGTAGATTACCGAACTCTGCTCATCCTGGGCCAGGGTGGCCCCTCCCGCACTGCTGATAGCCGTGATTCCCTCAACACCATCGTCACCCATACCGCTCAGAATTAGACCAAGTGAGCGTTCCCGGCATGAATCTGCCACGGAGCGGAGCAGCGTGTCGCAGGAGGGATGGTAGCCGCGGCGCTGTTCCGCTTTTTCCAGCACAACCTTACCCTGGTGGGTGATGCGCATGGAAAACTCTGCCGGGTTAATAAAAACGAATCCGGGCATAAGGGTGTCACCGTGAACGGCTTCTCGCACCCTGAGCCGGGTTGAACTCCCCAGCCATTCCGCCATTCCCCGGGTAAAACCTTCGGCGATGTGCTGGGCAATCACCACCGGAGCGGGAAAATTGGCGGGGAGGTGTGCCAGAATTGCCTGGATGGCCTGGGGCCCTCCTGTGGAGGAGGCAATAGCCACGACCCGCAAGCCCGGAACCGATGCACGCCCCGTCTCCGGAGGCGAACGCCGCATACCAACGACAGGTGAGGCTGCACCGGTCCGTACCCCTTTTGACGCCATATGAGCCGCCATGTCGACCCGGGCGAGAATCCTTACCTTTCTGATGAGACTCCGTCTCCCCGTCAGGTCGATTTCAGGCTTTTCGATCACATCCAGCGCACCTTTTGAAACGGCGGCAAAGGCAGTTCGAACACCGGTCAGTGAAGTAATGACCAGGATCGGAACAGGGTGCTCGGCCATGATCCGCTCAATAGCCTCCAGTCCCCCCATGACTGGCATCTCGATATCCATGGTGATCAGGTCGGGCCGGAGTGACGATGCACCGGCAACAGCTTCCTTTCCGTTGGCTGCCGTACCCACAACGTTGATGCCCGGTTCGGAGAGCAGTATGGCGGAAATCATCTCCCTGACCGACGCGCTGTCATCCACCACCATGACCCGTATGTCGCGCTCCGGGGTTCCCATGACTAGCCCGCCTCTGCAGATGCAATCTGCGCACGGTTTTCAGGTTCGGCACCCAGTTTGAATCTGTCGACCAGTTCCCGTAGATTTTCCGACAACTGAGCCAGTTCCGAGCTGACCGAGTTCACTTTCTGGATCGATTCGGTGGAATAACGTACCCCTTGTTCGATGTCCCTGAGAGCCAGCACCACCTGTCCACTGGCTATTTGCTGCTGCTGGGTGGAAAGGGAAATCTGCCGGGCGGAATCGGTGGTTTCTTCCACACCATCCACAATCTCGGACAGCATGGCAACGGTACTGGAGGCATACTCCTGCCCTTCCCTGGTCAGGAGAGAACTCTTCTCCGATGACATCACCAGGCGGTTGACCGAATCCAGAATCTCGGTGATCCTCCCCTCGATCTCGCCGGTGGACTCAACCACACTGTCGGCGAGGCGTCGAATTTCCAGTGCGACCACGCCAAATCGCTTACCCGATTCACCCGCGCTAGCAGCTTCCAGCGCCGCGTTGAAGGCGATCAACCTGGTCTGGTTGGCGATGTTGTTAATGATCGCCATGACCTTGTTGATCTCCTTTGATTTGCGGCCCAATTCCACGATCTCGGCAAGGCTGGCCTGGATATCGTTGTTGATGTGGTTGATTTTCAAGGCCAAGGCCTCCACCTCACCCGCACCGCGTCTGGTATCGTCAAGCGTCCTGTCTGCACGCTCTACCACTACCTGACTGTGCTGGGCAATTTGGCTCGCGGTGGAGGAAAACTCCTCCATGGTGGCGGAAATTTCCACCACTGAACTGGAAAGTTGGGTGGAAAACCCGGCCTGGCTCTCCACACTGCTGGAAAGTGTTCCCGTGAATGAGTGGACCGTTCCGGTAACATTGGATACTGTCGCTATGATCTGCCGCAGGTTTTCAGTCATGGTGTTGAACATGCGGGCTGTTTCACCAATTTCATCATGGGAAAGGAACAACGCCTCCGCTGTCAGATCACCGTCAGCCACTTTGATGGCCGCGTCGCGCAGCGACGAGATCCCCTCCCGCACGGAGAGATAACAGCCGATGTTGAGGTAGATACCGAGCAGAAAAGCAAGCAAAGAAATGGCCAGATAGGTTGTCATGCGGGAACGCAGCTTGCCGATCCGAACTTTAAGCAATTGATCCAGTTCCGGTGAAAACTGGGCTGCGGCCCTGAATACTGCATTTCTGGCATCCATGGCAGCACTCGAGTTTCCCCGTGTCGCTGAGGCGCTTCCGGTAGTCACTTTTTTAAGATCAGTGAGAAAAGCGGATACGGCGGCATCAACTTCCTGGAGCGGCTTGTGCAACCGGGCTCCAAGGGCGGTGTTTGCCCCCTCGGTTGACTGGACATTCTTTTTCAGCGCTTCGACATACGCTCTGATCTGGCTGGAAAGGATAATCAGATTGGTTTTGTCGTCTGCGGTGCCGTTTGCGCCAGAGAGACGCAGGGAAATCATGTTTGCGCGGGAAATGGCCTCAGCCAGAGGGGGGAGTTTGGTGATGAGTGAATCCATCAGATAGTAGCTGTCGATATCAGGATCGAGCGTCAGGTTGGAGTTGTCCGAGACCAGCACGATCATCTCCAGTATGTCGGCGCTCAGAGGTCCATAGGCCTCCAATCTCTGCCGGCCGGATGAGCCCTGTTCCTTGCCGAGGGCGGACAACTTGGACTTGAGCAACGCAAACCGTTCCTTGGTGGCCAGCTCTCCGCCCAGATGCTCTTCGACTTTTTCCAGGTCAATCAGAGCCTGTTCGGGTGTTATTCGTGCTATCCGCGTGCCCGCCGTGCCCGAATCGCGGACTTCCAATACGCCGTCCAAAAGGTTATCCAGCGCAGCGGCGTACTGAACACCGGACACTTCCTTGTAGGAAAAGGCCATCTGCTCACGGATATTGCTGATCAGGAAAAAGGCCAGAAGGGTAATGGGGATGCAAAAAAACAGACCCGCCACAAGCATCTTGCGTGAGTACGGCAATCTGTTCATCAAGCGTTTAGCGGGCGATATGACTTTCATATTCAAGCACCTCCATCATGGGCAGTCTCGTGGCCCTTATTTCCCATCAGTCGTTCAAAATCCAGTAGCAGGACCAGCCCGCCGTCCCGTTCGATCACACCCCACATGCCCCTTTGCAGCGCAAACGATTCGACCAGTGGCGGAAAGGGGTGGATATGGGCCGTGGAGATCTCAGCCATATCCTCCAAAACATCCACAATTATCCGGTACGGCTTAGAATCGTTTGATTTCACGTTCAGCATTATTGAGTTATGATGGTCAATCAACCGGTCGTCACACCCCATCAGCGTCAATAGGCGGGGCACTCCGTCGTTCGGTTCAACCGAAATGGTAACTGATCTGGTTACCTGGTCAGCGTCAACGGCAAACCGCACGCCGCCGGCTGAAAAAAAGAGTAGGGTAATATCCGAATGCCTGCTAGTGCCCCTGTCGTTCATGGAGTTAATCTGGCGGCCAGCTTTTCAACATCCAGAAGAGTAATTACTCCCCTGGCATGATCGAACTCTCCCGCCACTAGATCGCGGGCAACTCCGCCCAGTGTGGCCAGAGGGGGCTTGATTGAGTTCAGAGGGATATCCACAACATCCTCTATGGAATCAACCAGTATGCCGGAACGGAATTCACCCTGAATCGCCATAGCCACGAGACATTTTTCCGGTTCGCTTTTCCGAATCCCGAGAAAATGGCGTATGTCGATAACCGATTCGATATCGCCTCGTACATTGATCAGTCCCGGCAAGTACTCTGGAAGTCCCGGCACCCAGAAGATTCCACTGGCAGGAATTATTTCCCTGATTTCTGCGCCGTAAAAGGCATAGAGTGCGTTTCCGCAGGTGAAAATGACAACTTTGGTCATCTCATCGTCCACATCAATCACATCCCTCGACTGATGGCGCTGCTTAATTTCGTTCAGAAGGCGGTCGCATTTAAGCTCTTCGTCAAATGTTGTCATGCAACCTCCTCACATACGCTGTAACAGCCTGAAAAAACGTCATAATGACAATTGTTGCCTTTAACATGGGCCACAAATAAAGAAAGCCGCTCCACCAGCTTCAACGCTGAACAAGCGGCTTTTTGAATCTATTTTCGGCAACCCATTCATCTTGTCAGGATGCCATACTACATATTATCAGACACATACACCCGCATATGGAGGCGTGTCAAGAACTTCATTAAAATGCGAGAAATGGTGCTTTTTGCTCAAGCAGTTAAATTGCAATTCTCGCCCCCTGGATCAAAATATTCAAATATAAGATGGTATTTTTGAGGAAACCAGTAGGAATGCGAAATTGTTGGCAAATAAATTTTCAAAGTGTCACGTTTTTTAGATTCAATTCATACCTGTATACCCTGGGAGTATCGAATACCGTGCGAATTCGTTGCTATTAATAAGCCTGAGCCCGTTCGGAAAATTTGCGTCGGCAGCTCTCTCCAGTGAGGAAAGTATCTTGGCAAGCGGTTTGAAAGCCTGATTGCTGATAAGTCCTAGAACTACTGAAGCTGTAATCAGTAGATTCGTACCAATCAGTATATCGATCCACAAAACGTACTTCGGGTTGAGGGTGGTCATGGCTATGCTACACTAAATGAATGACAAAGAACGCCACCTATCCCATTGCGAGGCGTTCTTTGCTTTTGCGGAGGAAAAAATGGACAGACTCTTGAATCAGCTGATCACCGATGCT
>JACAAY010000165.1 GCA_013377095.1 Desulfuromonadales bacterium | reverse complement strand
ACTGAGGACTCTTTGTACAACGAATCCTGTTGATCGCACTTGAGGATCTCTCCCATCTTATCCCGAAACTTTGCATTCCAGTCACTGACGTCGGTTTTATCACCGATAACCGATTTATATACAGCTTCATGCACTTCGTAGTTGTTTTGCTGCAAAAGAGCCCGCAGGCCGCCGCCATTGGGATGGCTGGCGATTATACAGGTGTCCGCTAGTATGTCCTTTGCCTCCCCCTTGTCCGCCAGCCACTGGCCTCCGCATGAGTGGTGGATGAAGAGGAGCCGCAATCTTTGTTCGGGTTTACTGTCTCTGTACGTGGAAAGGTCAATTTCTTTCACTGTCGTCTCCTTGATCTCCCTTTTTTTCTGTCCTGTACAGCCACCGGCAAACAGAGCGAGGAGTATGATGCACGCAATGAGTCCTGAGTTAATAAATAATCTCATTTTTGCTCCACTGGAAGGGTCTGTTGTGTCTATTGGGATTGTTACGTTGTTTGGGTCTAAACCCTAAAAATATCAGTAAAAAAGTGCCATGCACGCACCTCTGTCTATCTTGCCACTGCTGTTTTTGGGTAGCGATTTCAAAAATTTAAATTCTGTGGGAAGTTTCTGGCGGGGGAGGGTCTTGGAGCAACGGGAGAGGATCTCCTGCCCAGTAGTTTCAAAATCCATTGGCACTGTGACTGCAACCAATCTGTGGCCGGCAAGTTGGTCCGGAATACCGAGGACCGCGCACTCGATGACTAGATTGGTGGCAATGAGGGCGTCCTCAATCTCTTGAGGATTGACTCGATGTCCACCCACCTTTAGCTGGTTGTCCCTGCGACCCACGACATAGAAGTAGCCATCGTTATCTTGGTACCCCATGTCCCCGGTGTGGTAGCCGTGGGGGCTCAGAGCTTTACGTGTCTCCTCGGGGTTATTCCAATATCCGGGCATGATATTCGGTCCGCTGGCCACAAGCTCTCCGGTTTCTCCTTGCGGGAGCGCGACTCCGTTTTCGTTCAGAACTCGCATGTTGACATCCGGTATGGGTATGCCGATAGAGTCGATCTTTTCCAGGAGTCGGTGTGGTTCAACGTAGGTGAGTCGAGCTGCAGCCTCGGTGGCGCCGTACATGATATAGAGTTTTGTCTGATCCGGTAATGTTTGTAGTAACTCCTCCTTGGTGTGGCGGGCCATGTGGCCGCCCGCCTGGGAACAGTAGCGGAGCGATGTAAGGCTAGCCCTGGCTGATTGAAGTGGAGAGCGGTGTAACAGGTAGGCATAGGTGGAAGGTACCCCGGAAAATCCGGTCACTTTTTCGTCGATCATTTGCTGGATGACGCTGGCAGGGTAGGCGAAGGTGTTGTTGATTACGATTGTCCCTCCTACGGCAACATGCGTATTGAGGAGCGATTTTCCCATGACATAAAAAAAAGGGAGGACTACCATCTGGATATCAGCACTGGTAAGTTCCAGATAGCTCACAATGGAGCGGGTGTTAGCGACGATGTTCCGGTGGGAGAGCATGACCCCTTTGGGTTTTCCCGTGGAGCCGGAAGTAAAGATGATGGATGCCAGGGATGTTTCATTCAGCGGAACGTTCTGATCAAATGCGTCTCCGCTTCCGGTGATTTCTTCGAAGGAGTCAACCGTTATTTGTGTTTCACCCCACGTGAGTCTCGGCCTTGCAATTAGCATTCTTTCTACAGAGAGAACGGAAAAATCCAATATCTTGAGCGCCCTCTCGCACTTTGTGGAGGATATGATGGCCCGCGGTTCGATTGAGGAGAGAAGCCCGGTCAGGTTCTCCGGCTTCAGTTCAGGGTTGAGAGGAACCGCCACTCCGCCCGCCTTGAGACATCCGTAGTAACCGGCAATGTATTCCCGACAATTCTCAAGGAGGAGAACAACCCGATCACCTGGGGTCAATCCACTGCTGCCAAGCCAACAGGCGATTCGGTTTGCGTCCTGGTTTAATTCTTTGTAACTGACCCTGGTGTTTCCATGGACTACGGCGCACTTGTCGGGCAGGGTTATCGCGCTCTCCTCCAGGAAATGATGGATCAGGTTGATTGGTGATGGTGTCATGGAATTTTGTTCACTTTGTTTGGCCAGTGACCATTGTTCAATTATCCGCTGGTGGAGCCCCAAGACTTCACGCCGTTGCCATCTTCCTTCCCAGGTAGCCTACGAGGTTCTGTATCGAATCCAGGTTTTCCGGAATCAATTCATCATCCTTGACCTTGATGGGAAAATTTTCTTCAAGAAAACTGATTACCTCCAGGATGCCAGTGGAGTCGATCATCCCCGACTCCAGGAATGATACTGAATCGTCCAACCCGCTGTCATCTCCAAAGAGAAAGTTCTCTACAATGTAGCTTCTGATCTGTTCACGCATATTTTTATATTCATCCTTTCAAGTGTATCGTTTTGTTTTGTAGTTTCTGGCGGGGCTATTGTGAATTGTGAAATTGTAGCGCCCCCTTGTTACTAGTCCCCAGTTCCTGCTCTTTATCCGCTATATACTGCAGATCTCGGAAACTGCTTCCATCAGTATCGGTTTCATGTGAAGGTATCGAGTCGTATCACGTTTCGTGTCAATGTCGTCATACACCTTCTGAACCTGTTCCGGCAGAAGACCAATGGCCGCTGCGACGTTAGAAGTCTCTATCCCATTGTTCTTTCCGTAGAGACAGAGGTCCATCTCACGGTAGGGAAGGGAGAAGTAGAATTCATCCTGTCCCTGTGAAAGGGAATAGGTATCGGTGGTGGGAGGGCGTTTGCGGATTTTCTCCGGGATCCCGAGGTATTCAGCCATCTGGTAGACCTGGGTCTTGTAGAGATGGGCGATAGGTTTAATGTCGGCAGCTCCATCCCCGAGCTTTACAAAAAACCCCTGATCATACTCGAGGCGGTTCGGTGTCCCAGCAACTGCGAAGTTGAGGCGGTCGGCATGGTAGTACTCGAGCATTTTTCGGGTGCGCTGCTTGAAGTTGGTGGCGGCAACGATCTCCAGGTAGGGTTTGAGTGGAAGACGTGCCTTTTCCGTCCTTCCGTCAGGGGATTGGGCCACAATTGACATCATGCTGAAGCCCTGGTGTTCGAATATGTTTGAAGTGACAATTTTGGATTTCCACCCTGCGGTGTATTCGGGAATCACCATGCGTACTGCATCATCATAGAGTCGATAGAACCCCAGGGACTCGAGGATTGGGGAAATGTCGATCCTGACTGAATCTATGCCAAGGTGGTCTATCACGGCTTTGCTGAGGCTTGTGGTTTCCGTGGCAGAGTGGCGCTCCGGCATTTCAAGACCGAAGACTCTTTCTTTGCCGAGGGCTTTAACTGCAAGTCCGGCCGTGACACTGCTGTCGATTCCTCCGGACATGCCGATCACAATACCGCGACGCTTTAAATTGTTTTTCATGTTTTCACGGATAATCGAAGAAATTTTTGCCGCCTCTTTTTCCAGATCAATTGCGAGGACGTTGGATGAAAATTTCTGTGACTGTGTCATGTATACCTCCGATAATCAATGTGACAATAATAAATTCATACGGTGATCTTCGTCAATTATCCACTTTAACCACGGCTCACTTTTTTATAATACGCTTGTCAACCTTAAGCGGTTTCACGCTCCGGGTATCAAAATTCTCAATGAACTGATGGTGCAGTATCTGTGTGGACAGTATCCCGACCAGTGCCATACTTTGTGTTTCGCTGGCAATGAATTGGTCGGTTTTTCGAAATTTATTAACGAGAAAAGCTGTTCTCTGTGGGTTAAAATAGCCGGTTTTTGTTAGATATTCATCGCTTAATAGTTCATCGACGTATGAATTCTCCTTCGAAAAGAATACTTGGCGGATTGGTGCTCGGTATGGCTGTTTAGGCCGCTTTATGATTGAGGTGGGTATTATGTCCTGGAAGGCCTTTTTTAGGATGAATTTTTCATTTAACCCACGGATTTTCCATTTGTGAGGAAGCTGCATCGCAAAATCTATAACTCGAAAATCAAGGAACGGGACACGCAGTTCCAGTGAGTTACCCATTGCAACCCTGTCTCCCTGTGATGACAGGAGATAGTTCGAAAGAAAGATCTCCATCTCGAGAAACTGCGCCCTGCTAAGTGTATCGCGTGTTTCAAAACCGTCAGGAAGGCGTGTTTGCATATGTTTGTCTGCAGTACGCAAAGGTACTGAATTCAAAAGATTGTCCGAGAAGAACATCCTATTCTTACTCGTGTTATCCCAACGTATGCGGTGAGAAAAATATGGGTCGCTGACGTCTTTGTCGGATACGGCATAGAACTTCTGGAGGATCATTCTGCTTCGTGCCGGATCCTTGAATATATATGGATGTAATTTTTCCAGAAGGCGAGGGCGCGTATTCGATTGAGGCTCCTTGTTCCAGAACTGACGAATCTTAGCTTCTTTGAAGATGTCGTAGCCCCCGAAAACTTCATCTGCCCCTTCACCGGTAAGAACAACCTTGAAATTGTTCTCCCGTGTCAACTTTGCCAGGAGGTACATGGGCACCGGTGCTGTACGCAATAACGGTTTCTCGCAATGCCAGATAACCTTCGGGAAGTTTTCCTGTATGTCCTGATTCGAAATAATCAGCTCACTATGATTGGTACCGAGATGTTTGACGAGTTCACGCTGATAGGCTGTTTCGTCAAAGTCGGCTTCCTGAAAACCAATCGAGAATGTTCTTAGTTTGTTATTGAAGTTGCGCGAGATTAGAGCGGTGATAATGGAAGAATCTAGCCCACCACTCAAGTAAGCCCCTACCGGAACATCCGCCCGCAGTCGGATGCGAATAGCATCAAGAATAAGAGATCTAGTTTTATCAACAGCATCTTCAAGGCTGGAGTTTAATCTTTCTTCCGAAGGGTAATACGGAATTTCCCAGAAAGGTTTTTGTTCGACGATTCTGCCGTTTTTAACAATCTGAAAATGTCCGGGAGGAAGTTCAAAAACATCTTTAAAAGTGGTTCTGGGGGTAATTGTCGTCCAGAAAGTAAATATCTGGTCCAGTGCTTCGGGATCTATTTCCCTCGGGACTGTTGGGTCGACAAAGAGTGATTTTATTTCTGATGCAAAGAGGAACCTATTGTTTGATTGATAATAGAAAAGTGGACGAATGCCCACGCGGTCCCTGGCAAGAAACAACTCTTTTTTTTGTGAATCCCATATGGCAAAAGCAAACTGCCCATTTAACAATTTCAGACAGTCAGTGCCATATTCTTCATAGATGTGAATCAAAACCTCGGTGTCTGTCCCTGTTTTGAAAATGTGACCTTTGCTCTGGAGTTCGACTTTTAGTTCAGGGTAGTTAAAAATTTCCCCATTGAACACTATCCAGAGAGTGCCATCCTCGTTGCAGATTGGTTGGCCCCCGTCTCCCAGTCCAACGATACTCAGACGGGCATGCCCCAAAGTCATTTGGTTATCAATGTAAAGTCCGGTCTCATCCGGTCCGCGATAATGAAAAATAGATATCATCCGCGAAATCAACTTTTCGGCGTCAGAACCGGGATTGAAAATGCCTACTATACCACACATAGTTTATCTCTTTACGTGTATTGAATATCAAACAAGGATATCAAGTAAAAGGATGGTAAATGGATGTGAAGCCTTTACTTTATAATAAGATATCGTCAAAAATACAAATTAATAATATGTAATGGATTGAGGCAATTGGCAATTGACGTTGAGCCGGTGAATTGCTGAATTACTGATTCGAATTTATCTCTTAATATTGAATGGTTATGAATGGGTGCCCTACATTTTCCCCAGTTCGTTGTTTGTTCCTGTTCTAGTGATTGTAGTCACAGTAATACTTTCGTCTTTTTGAGATAAGGAGAATACATAATAAGGTAGACGATAATACTAAACCATTCGTGAGAGTGGGACGGAAAGCCTACAGGGTCTCTCTGAGACAGCCGGGTCGCCGAAATGCCAATACCAGGTATAACGGTCCCGGCTTTTTTTTGTAATGAATCAAAGCCGGGTTGTGGAGAAATCGCAACACGGTTTTTTTGCTTACAAAGGAAACAGGAGAGAACAAATGAACACTCAGATGGGAAAAAAGACCAATAAAGGGTTGGGAGGGATGCTTCAGTTGTTTTTGTCAATAATGTTCACTTTAGTTTTTTTTCTGGCTGGACACGTAATCTGTTATGCATCAACTGTGGCTATTCAGTGGGATCCTAGCACAGACTCAGAGCTTGCAGGTTACAAAGTTTACTACCAGACTGATGCTCCAACGCAGCCCTTTCAAGGGACTGGGGCAACTCAAGGTTCTGCTCCAATTGATACTCTCAAACAGACAACCGCAACCATCAGTGGGCTTGACCCGAACCACGCGTATTACTTTGCAGTGACTGCTTATAATGCCTCTGGTGTTGAGAGCTCCTATTCGAACATAGTCAGTGTCCCTGAATTGGTCTCTCCCACAACCTCAATCAGTTTTCCTTCCAACAATGCCATGGTAAGCGGAACTGTTTCTGTCGCTGCCAGCGCTAGCGATAATGTTGGTGTGACAAAGGTTGAATTCTATGTCAACGGAGTTCTTCAAACATCTGATTCCGCATCACCCTATGTTTTTTCGTGGAATACATCTTTGGTTACATCCGGGTCTTATACCCTGATGACAAAAGCGTATGACACTGCAGGTAATGCTGGCCAGTCGAGTAATGTTGTCGTGACGGTAGTAAATGATACAACTGCTCCCACGGTGTCTTTAACAGCCCCTGCAAATGGTGTCACATTGGGTGGTACCACGGCAATCACTGCCAGTGCCAGTGACAATGTCGGGGTGAGCAAAGTTGAGTTTTATGCAAATGGAGTGCTTTTGTTTGCAGGAAATGTTGCCCCTTATAGCTATAACTGGGATACGACATCGGTAGCAAACGGCAGCTATACTTTGCTTGCCAGTGCCTATGACGCTGTTGGGAATGTTGGTCAGACATCAAATGTTGTAACGGTGAATAACGTTGTCCCCGACCTAACCGCCCCGACGATGAGCGCCTTCAGCATGCCGTCCACCGCAACCA
>JACAAY010000164.1 GCA_013377095.1 Desulfuromonadales bacterium | reverse complement strand
ACGTTGGGTCCAGCGCATTTGCTGCTTCTCGACAAAGCGTTTGCTGACTACGTAATTCACGGTCGATTCGACGAAAGCCATGGTAATCGTCTCGTCATGAGGGTAACGGTCGCCGTAATTTGGGATAAATGACTGGTTCGCCTCGATATAGCAGCGGAATTCTTTCACCGCCCTCAATTGCTTGGTCAAAGGGTGGCGAGACCGAGAGGGTTTTCCTGTTACGGAATATGCTTCAGGAGCAGATGGCCGTCGGTCGTCACCTCCCTCGTTGGGATCACGTTGCGGTCTTTGCCGATGATGGTGTTGAAGAGGTCCCTGGTGAACATCTTGTTGCCGAAGTACCAGGAATGGCTTTGCATGCCCACAAAGCCGTTCGGGGAATCCGTTGTCATGATGGCGGAGTCTGGGGCGGTGAGTTGCGCGTAATATGTGGTGCAGTCAACATCGACAGCTTTCTGGGGGGCGCCGGAGGGTAGCCCGATGCGGCCGACCCGTGGTGCGGTTCCGACACGCTTGACGTTGGAAAGATCGAGGGCCTGGTCGTGCCTGCTGAAGTAGTTCGTGAACCTAATACCGTGCCGGTATATCGATTCGGAGCAGCTGTCGTCTGCGGACATGGATGAGGACGAGACATCACCTGCGGCGAAGACGACCTGGCTGACGTTCCAGCAGGGATTGGGGAGACTGGTGTCGTCTGCATCGTCGAATGCCTCACGAATCACGTAGGCGCCCGTGGAGTGCCCAAGGGTGTGGACGTTGATGCAGCAATCCGGAGTCTGGACACCCGAGAGGTAGGTGATGCCGTCGGTCACCAGTTGCAGCGAGGTCAGCTTGGCGCGGTGCCGGTCTGGGAGATAGGCTAGGGCCTTGTCGTCGCTCGGCCAGTCAAAGGAAATCACTACGCCCTTGTACCCTTCGGCCACCAGGTCGTCGCGAAGACGGCGGTGGCGCTGCATGACTTCGGCCTCGCCCATGTTGTAGCCGTGGACGACGAAGAGGATGTCCCCACGAGGCTCTCCCGTGTCGTTTTTCCACTCGGCATCCTTGATGACCATCTGTCGCCAGTTTGTTTTTGCGATTGCATCAGCGGGTGTCGGGTCGTGGCCGGGCGGCACCACAAGGTAGGAGGTGGTCCCCACATCGGCCACAAACGCTCCGTTTTCGATTGCCCTCACTGACATGATATAGTCTTGCATGTTGCCTCCTTGGGCTTTCAGGAATTGTCTGCCTCACCGATGGACGGGCATGTTGCGGCAGAGGTCGCGGCAAACTACCATCTATATGGGGGTTCAACCGCTCCGCCAGTGATGTGGATCGGCTTGCTGGTTTGCCCCACTTTCCATCATTATCGGCGTCCAGATTGACCCATCTGCCATTTATAACTTACTGATATGACGTTAGGGGATGGGTCAATCCGGACGCCGTTGCCGGGTCAAAATTCAAAGTCGATCCACACTGAACCTCAAGCGGGGGACTGAACGAACTAACCCGGCGCAAGAAGCGGGGTGGTAGTGGACCCTACAAAGCAGAAACCTTAGCGTACGATTTTTTCCGTTTCGTGAGCCGACCCGAACTATACCGCCAACCATTAGCCGGAGTCATGTTTCACCTCGCGATTCAGTGGATTTATTCTGATGATTCTGCACTGCGTAAACGGATAGTGAACGTTGTTCCCTGACCGGGTCTTGAGCAGAATTCGATTCTGCCACCATGTTCCTTGACGATTGATGAACTGATAGCAAGCCCCAATCCAGTACCACCTTTTTCAAGACGGGTGGTGAAGAACGGCTCCATAACTCGGGCAGCGATCTCAGGCGGAATGCCGATTCCTTCGTCGATCACACGAATCAGAACATCACCGTTCTCTGGATCAACTCCTGTGTTGACCAATACCCCATGCTCCGCATCAGGCAATGCCTGGAGTGCATTCTGGATAATGTTTATAACGACTTGCTCCAGTTGCAGGGCGCTCCCCTTGACCAAAGGCAATCCTTCGACCTTTTCGAGCCTAAATTTGTGCGTCAAACTTGAAATATGATGGCTGAGAATTGATACGGACAATTGGACAACAGAATTAACATCTGCAACGGATTCGCGATTGAAGTGAGCATCGCGGCTGTACTCTTTGAGATGACCAACAATGTTGCAGATCCTGAGCGCTCCTTGCTGGAGTCCTTCGAATGCATCGGGAAGAAAAGTGCGAACATCACTCCACATGGTTTGGCCAACGGCAAAGTCGCCCTCGTCCTGAAAGTGTTCCGCGATCACGGGTTCGAGATCATTCCAGATACGCTTGATAATTTCGGCATTCATAAGAAGAAAGTTGTTTGGGTTGTTGATTTCGTGAGCAACGCTGCTGACTATGGTACCCAGCGAGGCCATCCGGTTAGCCTGGATCAATCGTGCCTGGGTCTCCTGAGCCTGTTCTTCCATTCGAACACGTGCAGTAATGTCACGAAAAGTCGTGTATATGACCCCGACACCTTGAAGAGAGATTTTTTTACCATGAAATGAGAGGTATAGAACCTCTCCGTTTGGTTGTATATATTTGAATCTCTCAATCAGGCCGGTAGAATTATTCTTGTCGATCTGGTCAAGGGCTGTTGCAAGGAGTTCACAATTTTCCGGATCACAAAGTTCAGACAGGCCGCCCGCCAGAAGATCCGTTCGCTGTTTTCTGAAGATACGCTCTGAAGTCGGATTTACATCGATTATTGATTTGTTCTTTGAAGAGAGCAGCACTATGGCGTCTTCGTTTTGTACGAAAAGTTGTCTAAAGCGGTCTTCGCTTTCACGCAAGTCCTCCCTGATTTTGAGTGAAATCGCGTTCTCTGCCTTGAGGTCAAGATAAGCCTTATTGAGCTCATCAGTTCGTTCGTCAACCTTCTGTTCAAGGTGATCTTGGTTGTTTTTTAGCTGAATCTCTTTATGTTTATAGTCGGCAATCAATCCGACAAGGGGTTTAAATAGCGTGAAATAAAGAATGAAAAAAAGGGTCGTTGTCAGAATCGATGAATCAATAATGGTTTCTTTCCACCCCACTGGCTCGGTACTTTCGAGATACACCATGACAAGTGTCTCAATGATAAATATACATAGCAAAAGAGTGTACATAAGGCGTAATGGCGAAAAAATGATATCTCTTTTCCTGTCATTTATCGTTGCTACATTTGTTTCCAGCGAATCGTTGTTCTTGCTAATATCAAGTGTCATGACTCTTTCATCTCAACAACCTATTTTTTATTTAATGAATAAATGATATTGCAATTGTCAATATATATTAGAGACATTTTTATGATTAAGCATCAAATAATAACGATTTTATGTCAACACATATAGGTCGCCCCGGTTCACTCACAAGCCGGTCGGTTAAACTGTTGAAAGAAACTTCTAATCAGTCAAAGGCACTAAATACCTTTAGATATTGAAATCGCGACCATGAAGGAACGTTTTACTTTCATGCTGCGCTTATCGTAACCATCTTATTTTATGGGCCCAAACCTAAATTAGAACCCATTATCAACATATTAATCGACCGGCTTGGGTTCACTCAGCATTGGGTTTTTTAAAACCATGTCAAGTGATACCTGAGGTGGCGTTTTCACCAAGCTTCCGACATTCGTCTGCACAGGTTTCGCAACTGCCAGGACACGGTTCGATATGAACAAGGATTTGGCTATGAAGCAGGCATTTCTTGATGTCTGCCGTAATCTCATCAGAGAGGATATGTCCGGCTTCCACGGTTATCTGCCTCGGTACAACCAGATGCATGTCAATGTGTCTGATGTGGCCTGATTTGCGTGTTCGCAGCTTGTGATACTCTATGAACCGGCCCGTGTAGTGGGTCATTACCTCATGAATCAACGCTTCCTCGTCATCTGGAAGTTTGACATCCAGAACATGGAAGAAAGCCGTTTTGGTGAGATCCCAAGCGGCTTTGATAATCATAAGCGCCACGACAATGGCAATGATCGGGTCAAGCATGGCGATGCCAGTGAGCTTAATGGCAGCAAGCCCTCCCAGCACGCCGACGGATGTGTAAACGTCGGTTCTCAGGTGCATTGCATCGGCTTCAAGCGCCACCGAATCTGTTTTGATTGCAACGTTCAACAAATGCCGGGAAACAAGGTAGTTTGCAATGGCTGAAATAGCCATTACCGCGGCCCCCCATCCCAGACTCTCGATTTCCACAACTCCTGTTCTTAGTTTTTGAGTGGCCTCCCAGATGATATAGATGGCCGCACCGAAGATGAGTACGGCCTCTATGGTCCCAGCCACGTTTTCAATCTTGCCATGACCAAAGCGGTGCTTGTCATCGGCAGGTTTGCCCGATTCCCTGACCGAGAACCAGGCAATGATTGCGGCAACCAGATCAATTCCCGAATGGACAGCCTCTGAAATAACACTCACCGATTGCATCATGATCCCGACAACCAGCTTGATGGCAATCAGGATGGAATTCGAGAGTATTGACAGTTGTGCTGCTTTGGTTTTTTCCGTGTTCACCATGACAATGCCTTTTCTTTGAGATTCAACCTCGAAATTGCCCTACACAACCGAGGTACCTACCAATGCCAGCGTGAGCACCACCATCACAATCACCGTTGTCCAGGCAATCCTGTTAAAGGTTTTGGTATTGATATACTCACCCATCAGATCTTTATTGTTTATCAGAAGGAGCATGAACACCAGGACAAACGGCAGCATGACCCCATTGACAACCTGGGAAATCAGCATGATGGCGATCAAGGGCGCATTCGGTATCAGGATTATCAAGGCGCCGATGACAATCAATCCCGTATAGAGCCACATGAACTGGGGAGCTGACTTGAAGTCATGGTCAATACCCGATTCCCAGCCCATGCCTTCACACACGTAATAGGCGGTTGCAAGCGGCAGAATGGATGCTGCAAACAGCGAGGCATTAGCCAGTCCGATGGCAAAGAGCGTTGAAGCGTATTTCCCGGCTAAGGGTTCCAATGCTTTGGCAGCATCGGCTGCGTCATTTATTTTGATTCCGTGGGCATACAACGTGGCACCACAGGCAACGATGATGAAGAAAGCCACCACATCGGTCATCAAGCAACCAACGATAACATCCCAGCGGGAGGCCTTGTAATCTTCAACCTTCAAATTTTTCTCAACAACTGCAGATTGCAGGTAAAACTGCATCCAGGGCGCGATGGTTGTTCCCACTACACCGATAAGCATCATCAGGTATGACGGTTTCATGTCAAAGGTCGGCTTGACCGTTTCAGTCAGCACCTGCACCCAGGGTGGAGCTGCCATGAACGCCGAAATGATATACGTTATGAAGATTGTGCACGAGAAGAGGAATATCTTCTCAACGATTCGGTACGTTCCCTTGACCACCAGCCACCAGACCAGAAAGGCGCCTATGGGGACGGAGATGTACTTGTTGACTCCAAATAGCTCCATACTGGCCGCCCATCCGGCAAATTCAGCCACGGTGTTGCCCAAGTCAGCAATCAGAAGGCTTACCATCAGGTAAAACGTAATCTTGGCCCCAAACTGCTCTCTGATGAGGTCGGCAAGGGTCTTCCCCGTCACGATACCCATCCTGGCGACCATTTCTTGCACGACAACCAGCGCAACGGTAATTGGTATCAGTGTCCAGAGCAGGGAATATCCAAACTGTGCCCCGGCTACCGAATAGGTGGTAATTCCGCCGGCATCATTATCAACGTTGGCAGTAATAATCCCTGGCCCAAGCACCGCGAGAAACATCAGAATATTTTTTTTGTTCAATTTCATGGCTGGTCTCCCTATGCCTTTTGTATTGGTCGAACTATTCCAGAAACTCCTTTATCACGAATGGTGCCGTCTTCGTTTCAGGGCGTAGGGAAGGAACAGTTCAACAACGTCATCAATGGTAACCACGCCAGCCATCTTACCTACTTCATCAAGGACAGGAATCGCGATCAGGTCATATTTTGCCAAGAGGGCCAGGATGTCTTCCGGTTCCGCTTCAACGTCGACCGTTTTGAGTTGTTCAGTCATTATTTCCGAGACCGGAAGGTCGGGGTTGCCGATCAGCAGTTCCCGCAGGCTTACAACGCCGACCAATCGTTCCGCAACGTCGAGGATATAGGCGTAATAAATTGTCTCGATTTCCTCCGCCTGCCGCTTGATTTCATCCAAGGCGCTACCCACTGTTGTATCCGAGGAAATGGCGACAAACTCATGGTTCATCAGACCTCCGGCGGTATCTTCCTCGTGTTCCATCAGTTCCTTTATTTCCTCGGCTTCCTCCCTGTCCATGAGTCGTAACAACTCCTGGGCTTTTTCTTCGGGAAGGTCCCCAAGAATATCAGCTGCTTCATCGGGTGGCATCTCTTCGAGGATATCGGAGGCATGCTCACTATCCATCAGACTGATAATGCGGGACCGAAGTTCCGGCTCCAGTTCGTGGATAGCTTCACCGGCAGTTTCATGGTCAAGGGAGTTAAGGACCCCCTGGATGGTGTTTCTTGGAATATTCGCGATTATCTCCGCTATGTCAGCCGGATGCATTTCCGCCAATTGTTCCCGTGCCATTGACAGCGTAAGTCCAGCGGCATTGATTTCAAGCGGATTTACGAATTGCCATCCGATTTCACTCTGAGGAATGTCCTTTTGAACAAGCAACCACAGCCGTTCATATCCAATACGCCGCAGAAGTCCCCTGAAACCGATATCAACTGAAAATATGCACAGCAGATCCTCATAGGGAGTCAGCTTGACATCGTTAACCCTGACCACCTTGGCGCCGTTCACATCGACAATCTGCTTATCAAGAACATCTCGTCGCAAGAGGATTGAAGACGATGTGGCTTCATAGGCCAGATAATCTGTTGCTGCGCCTGCCACGGAAACGACCAATGGATTGAATAGAAGAACCCGCTGCCACGGAATTGTATAGACTCGCTTGCCCTGTTTGAGTAACAGGCCAGTGACTATGGGGAGTGCATCGCCAGGTGCGATGGCGACATCCCAAAGTTTACCGATGACTTGACCTTTGGGGTTAACCCATCTTCCGCAGTTATGAAGTTGTGAGAACGGTTAATCAGGTAGTTACGT
>JACAAY010000163.1 GCA_013377095.1 Desulfuromonadales bacterium | reverse complement strand
GACCAGCATACGACAAAAATGCGTATGCCCAAGGGGGCCTTACATAGTATCCAGGGTGTACTACACGATCCTCCCCCCAAGGTTTTCCAGACCGCCCTTTCAGATTTCTATCCGCAATACCGCCTGGTCTGTCAGGCCATTCCAAGTAGCTCGGGTCCTCGGGCCGAGATCATGAGCGCCTTGCATGAAAACATCCAGGATGTGTTCAACGAGTATGGCGTTCAGATCATGTCACCACACTACCTAGGCGATCCGCAAGAAGCGAAGATTATCCCCCGTACCAAGTGGGCGCCACCGCCGGCTGACGGAGTAGTATAATACGTGACGTTCCCCCAGTAACGACCTGATAATGGGAGTATGGCAACCGTCTGGCAAAAAAACACCGTCATTTCGACTACGACACGATTACTCTGCAGAGCAGCTTCCAAGCCACCTCAACAGACGTTGGATACTTTGCGAATTCGATTCCGATCTGCAGGTTATCCTGATTACGCAGCCCGACGGTTCTTATCGACAATTGGCGTTTGCGGGAGGGGTAATGAGGGATGAATCTCTGGAAGAACACATCATGGAAGCGGGTTAAAAAGAAGGGGAACACAACAGAGGTTCCACGAGAGGTAGCACGACAACAAAAAGGGGTTACGACATAAGCCGTAACCCCTTGATTTGTAATGGTCGGGGAGACTGGATTCGAACCAGCGACCCCCTGCTCCCAAGGCAGGTGCGCTGCCAGACTGCGCTACTCCCCGACAAAGAAATAGTATGTAACATCCCACGGCCAAGTATGCAAGCTTTTTCTGCATCAGACCAGCTGCTCACACACCATATTGCTCCCGTTGGGACCGTTTTGCAGAGAACTCAGTTCCCGACAGAGCTGGTCAACCTTGTAGGGTTTGCTCACCGCTGCGCAGAAACCGTACTGACGGTATCCGGCCATGATCGGGTCGTAGGAATAGCCACTGGACACAATCAACTTTGCGGACGCATCGAACTCCAGAATCCGTTTGGCCGCTTCCGCTCCCCCCATGCCGTCCGGGATGGTCAGGTCCAGAAGTGCGGCAAAAAACGGTTTGCCCGTCTCCCAGGCAATCCTGTACAGCTCCACGGCCTCCTCGCCATGGGTGCAGACATTCACCTCGTACCCCAGAAACTCCAGACTTTCACGGGCAAACTCCCTGATCACTTCTTCATCGTCCATCACCAGGATTCTGCCGCTCCCCTGGCCGCCGGGCGCCAGCTTACGGACGATATCATCGGATTCCGCCATGGCCATGCCGGTGGAGGGGAGACAGAGGGTAAAGGTTGTTCCCTTGCCCAACTCGGAATCCACCGTGACCACACCGCCATGCTTGCGGATGATCGAGTGCACCGATGCCAACCCGAGACCGGTGCCGGTGGATTTGGTGGTGAAATAGGGGTCAAAGACCTTGTGCAGGATTGATTCCGGTATGCCTTCACCCTGGTCGCTGAATGAGAGTTTGACAAAATCAGATGGGGAGACACCCGTGCTTTTGCCAACAGCCATGGAGGTGTTCTCGGCACGAACCGTGATCGTTCCCCCTTCCGGCATGGCCTGTGAGGCATTGATGATGATATTGTTGAAGGCTTGGCTGAGCTGGCCCTCGTCCCCTATGATGGCATGCACCGACTCGGGAATATCCACCACGGAGCGCGTGTTCGTACCGTTCAGAGAGATTGCCAAAGACTCCTGCACCAGCCTGGCCACCGCCACCGGCCGCTTGACCGGGGCGCCGCCCCGTGCAAAGGTCAACAACTGGCTGGCCATGTCCGCTGCCCGGCGCGACGCGTTTTCGGCGTGCCCCAGCGCGGCATGGGACTTGTGCGACTCATCCAGAAACATGCGCGCAAAGGAGATATAGCCCATCACCCCGGTCAGGACATTGTTGAAGTTGTGGGCGATGCCACCGGCCAGAACCCCCAGGGACTCCAGCTTCTGGGTCTTGATCAGCTGCTCCTGGAACAGTTCCCGCTCGGTAATATCCACAAAAATGGCCAGGTTACGATCCTGGGAATACTGATGTTTGAACAGTACATGGCGAACCGCGCCGTCCTTGCAGGTTACCCGCGCCTCATAGGTGGGAATCTCCGCATCTCTCCCGGCCCAGGACAGTGCCTCACGCCGCAGTTCAGCGATCTGCTCCCGGTACTGCGGGTCCGGGAAAATCTTTTCGTACCACTGGTTGGACGTGGCAAACTCGTCTCGGCCATAGCCAACCCGCTCGACAATAAAATCATTAACGTACTCCACCCTTCCATCCAGGCTCGTCCAGGCCACCCCCACCGGCATGGCGTCCACCAACCGACGCAGGTACTGTTCGCTGTTGCGCACGGCCTGCTCGGCCTGGGTTCGCTCAGCCACCTCCTGCCTGAGAGAAGCATTTGTGGCTGCCAGCTTCGCCCCGGTCCTGGCCTCCACCTCAACCGCATTGAGCAGTTGCTGATTAAGATGCTTATTCTCGGCTTCACGTTCCGCCAGCGTGCGGGCCAATTCGTTGATGGCCCGGGCTGCCCTTCCCGGTTCATCATTCGATTCCACCGGAATCATGGTGCTGAATTCCCCCCCCTGCATCCGCTCCACCCCCTGCATAAGGGCATTAAACGAACGGGTTACCTTGTTCAGCACCAGATAGCAGAGACCGCTCACCAGCAACCAGAACACAAGCGCCACACAGCAGGTCATCATCACCGTCCGCTGAACCAGGGACGAAAGGTCGGTGGTTCCCCGTTCCAGGCGCACCGAACCGATGATGACCGGAACCCCCTCCTGACCACCGCCCAGGGCCGATTCGACGGATATCCCCTGAAGACTGCTGCGCACCGTCACGGTTTCGCTGATCAGGGCCGAGCTGTCGCCCGATGAATGGTTACTGAACTGGGCCAGCACCCGGCCGTCGGCTGCGCTGATTATCACTGAACGGATCTGCGGCAGCTGGGCGGTATCCGCCGCAAACTGTTTCAGCACATCACGATTACCGGCATACAGCGGCAAACGGACGGAGTCTCCCAGGTTTTCGGCCTGTAATCGGAGCTGTTCGGACACATGGTGATGGGATTCACGGATTTCGTTGATCACGTACAGGGCGCTGAAGGCCACGGAGGCTGCAGCGGTCAGCAGGGTAAAGATCAGCAGGAGTTTGTAACGGAAGCTCAGATGGAATTTCGACACTCGCGAAACTGCTGACATGGTCGTTTCCTTACAGTAGCGACAGCTTCCTCGAAACGATGTTTTCGGGGGTGAGGCGCTTCAATACATCGGGGTTGGTCTTGATGGCGGTGCTGCGCGGGAATTCAACCTGTTTCTCGCCCGTGCTGTTACCCTGCAAATGCTCGATAACCAGATCGCAGGCCTGGCGACCCAGCTCTGCGCGGTTGATCTCCACCACCGCCCCGGCACCCAGCCCCAGGTAACTGGAAGAAAAGGAAACCACCGGTACGGACTGGCTCTGGCCGAAACGGAAGTAGGCTTCGCTGGTGTCACGGGTGACGGCCGTGGTGTCCGGCAGCATCCAGAGCGCATCCACCTTGCCGGACAGACTGGAAAGCTGGGACAGAGTGTCGCGGGGGGAGGCAACCTCGCGGGTCACCAGGGTGATACCAGCCTTTTCGGCGGCCTGGCGGGCCTGGCGCAGGTACCAGCCGCTCTTGGCCGGATTGTGGATCACTCCCACGCGGCGCGTCTTCAGGCTTTTGAAGACCGTCATGTACTGTTCGGGGGACACAAACATGTCGATGCCGGTCAGGTTGGCCTGGGAAGCGGCCTGGATGTGCACTCCCACGGCCATCAGGGCGATGACCGGCGTCCGGTTGATACGGGAGGCCGCCTTGAGGGCCGTGTCACCCACGGCCAGGATCAGGCGGGGATTCTCCTCGCGCACGATGCGCACCAGATCCACCTCGGCGTAATCGGCCATCACCAGGGTACGATGGGAATTGGAGCATGCCGAGCGGAAACTCTTCAGCACCTCTTCAATGGCCGGGTCGCGGCGGCTCTGCAGCACCAGTATCTCATAGGCGTTTGCCAGGGTGGGGAAGAGGGTCGCCAGGGCGAGTATGAGAACCATGAGCATTCTCAAAACCGTACCCTCACTCCGCCTTCGAACCAGCGACCCGGCGTTGGGTAAACATTAAATGGTGTCTGTGACCCGTTGAAAAGATTGTGACCGGAGAAGAACAGTTCCAGAGATTTTTCTTCACGCTTCAGCAGGGTGGCGCCCAGGTGCAGATCCCAGATCAAGCCGCCATAGCTGCCGTTAAAGAGCAGGCCGGCACCCTGATCGGTATTCCAGAAGATATGGCGTCCGGTCAGTACAGCCCGGAAAGTTTGATCATCGTAACGCAAGGCCAGTTGGACGGTGTGGCGGGGAGCCCCCTTCTGTTGGGAATTGCTGTTGGAAAGTTGCGTATCCGTAAAAGTGTACCCAGCACCGATGGAGGTATTGAAAACCGGGGTCGTACGAATTTCGTACTCCACACCCAATGCAATACGTCGATCCGGTTCGTCCAAATCAGTTTGAGCATTTGTGGTTGTGAAACCCCACGTCTCGTTGCGAAAGAGGGTCAGTTTCTGCCACAGGTAAGGTACGATGCTGGTTTCAATACCGATCTGGGAAGTCCAGACCTTTTCGGCAGGTGTAGTCTCAATTGCTAATGACCAAAGGCTGTAGCCACGAGCCGTATACCCACGCAACAGGGTACTTTTACTTAACTGATAGGTGATCCCCAGGGAGGGGCTGAACTGGTCAGCTGTTGTCTTGGGACGATCGAAGCGGGCTCCGGCTGTTATGCTCAAGTTACCGAGCGTAAAAGTGTCATTCAGAAAGACACCCCAACGATCAGTTGTTCTAGATACTTCTGTTGAAATGGATTGCTGGGTTCCACTTGAGGCAAGTTCAGCGTGTTCAAAATCGCCACCCACCACAAGCAGATTATTTATCCCCCTCCAGACCAGCTTCGCGCTGGCACCATATACCTTTTCACGCGCGATTATGGGGTATCCGTCAAAAGTCGAACCATCGCTAATGCTGGTATCACGCGTATCACCGGCACGATAAGCATGGCGACCGAGGACTTCCAATTCCAGACTTTCCGTCAGTTTGCGCCGTATGCCGAGCGAAGCGTACAGATAGGTTGTCTTTTGTTTTTCCTGCAGGTTCCAATCATCTCTGGGCACATACAGATTGACTCGGTTGGCATGACCGTAGCTTAATGTGCCCCAGATCTGGCCTTGTCCGGGAAGATCATAGGTTAGTTTGGCGTAGGTGTTGTTTGAGTCGGTGGTAATATGGGGGGGAATATCCTTAAAGCCCAGATAGCCGGTGGAGAGGTAGTACCCGAGCCGGTCAACTTTTCCGCTCAGTTCGACGCTTGTATCGGCCGACGCCCCCTCGCCATAGGAAGCGGTTACAACTCCGCCAATCCTCCGCTGGTCCGGTGTCTTGGTAATAACATTGATCACCCCGCCCAAAGCCTGCCCCCAGGCCGAGGAGGCTGAGCCCTTGACGATCTCGACCCGTTCGATGATGCGGGCAGGCACCATGCCCACATCGGAGAAGTTTTCTCCAAGGGTATTCAAAGGCACACCATCAACCATCACCAGCACATGGAAAAAATCGGAGCTCTGGATGTAGGCTAAAGTTGTACCACCTGCACCTCCCGTATTCTGGGTTTGGATACCTGATACCGTTGCCAGCACATCAGCCAGGGTATGGGCGTTGAGGGCCTCGATCTCTCGTGCAGTTATTATGGTGGTATTTTCGGGGGTCTGGGAGAGCGGTTTGGGGGAACGAGTAGCGCTGGAGGACTGTTCCTGCCAGGCATTGAACAGGCCCGCGGTATCTTCTGTCTCTTCTGCTCGGACACAGGGAAGTGCCACCCAGAGCTGAAGACAGAGGATAACAACAAAAACATGAAAAAAATGTGGAATCTTAATGAATGTCATGGCATAGTTTCGATGCGAGACAATAGCAGATTAAAATGGCGTTTGTCCAGATAGTTGGTCTAAAAAATCAAAAAAATACGGGAGTGATGGCTATGCCAAAGAAACAATCCAATGAATTACCTAAGGAGCAAACACAGCAGGGTGACCTGAAGGTACTTTCCGAGGGGCAGAAACCCTGTTCAGTGAAGTCGTGCAAGTGTGTTACGACGGTAGTAAAAATCAACTAAAGCGCAAAACACGGGGAGAAGATTTTCTCCCCGTTTATTTTTTCCCACAAAGAGCTACTTCCATGCAGGTATCTCGCTACATAACAACCTTCCCCTGCCCCGACAAACCGGGACGGGTGTTGATGCTGGCCACCCGGCGCTGCGCCGTGCTGGAGCTGTCCGAAGAGAAGTGGGCGACGATCCGCAATGGCGGTAAATTGCCGGAAGGGGAGCGCCAGACCCTGCTGCGGCTGGGGGTGCTGGTTCCTGATCGGGAAGCGGAACGGGAGGAGATACTGGGGATTTTCGAGCGCATCAACACCGCCAGCAAACACCTGGCCGTGCTGGTGACCCTGACCCTGGAGTGCAACCTGGCCTGTCCCTACTGTTTTGAAGACCCCTTCCGGGGAAACTTCGTCATGAGCGACGCAACCGCCAACCTGCTGATTCAACGCATGACCGAACACATGGCAAGCGGGCTGGACCTGACCCTGGACTTCTACGGCGGCGAAGCACTGCTGGAACTGGGGCTGCTGAAACGGATCGCATCCGAACTGCAACGGGCCGCCCGTGAACATGAGGTAACCTTTCGCTTCAACATCTTCTCAAACGCCACCCTGCTGACTCACGTAATGGTGGAGGAGCTGCTCCCCCTGGGGCTGGCCGCCGTGCGCATCACCCTGGACGGCCCGGCCGAGATCCACGACCGGCAACGCCCCTTTGTCTCCGGCCAGGGGAGCTTCCGGACCATCCTCAACAACATCCGCGCCATTTACGAAACAATCCCCATCGACCTAGGGGGCAACTACACCCGCCACAACTACCAGCGCTTCCCGGAACTGCTGGACCAGCTGATCACCGAAGGAATCAACCCGGCCAAATTCAAGGCGGTGGGCTTCTCGCCGGTCATCCCCAAGGCGGACGGCAGCATTGCCCATGATCTGGCCTCCACCTGCA
>JACAAY010000162.1 GCA_013377095.1 Desulfuromonadales bacterium | reverse complement strand
TTTATTCTTCCAGTATTCCCGTTCAAAGGGCCAGTATTCCTGCATGATGTCCACCAGTCCTGACATCCTGGTCCGGAAGGCACTGTGGAAAACGTCCTGCTCTGGAAACCGTCGTTTGTCTTGAACGCACTGACACAGGGTTGTTCCCAACTCACGGGCTTTGCTGAACAGGGAGCCTTGATCCGGAAAAATCCTGATACCGGCCATAGGGGAGCCAATGCCGCCGACAACATTTGCCCCGAGGGTGTTGACGAAACGTTCCATGTATTTGATGACGTCTTCGTCCTCGCCTCCACCAGACGTCTCCACAACTGCCGCGTACTTTCCCTCCAGCGCCATGCAGTGGATAAGTCCGTTGCAGCGGTCGAACAGTGCTTTCATCTGGGCAGTGACGCTGAAAATATAGTTCGGACTGGCCAGGATGAAACCGTCACAGGCAAGGAGTTTGGCCTTGATACTCTCGTAATCGTCTTTGATGTTGCAAATACCGGTCTTGTGGCAGATGTCGCAGGCCACGCAAGGTTGTACATTCAGGGTTTTCAGGGAGAGAATTTCCGTTTCAGCACCGGTTGCCGTTGCACCTGTCAAGACTTCATCCAGAAGGCGACCTGTGTTTCCCTGCATTCCCCGTGGACTGGCAATTATGGCAAGTAACTTCAAATGCTTTCTCCTTTGACTCTTTAGTGACTGGGCATGATTTCACTGCTCGTGATGGGTAATTATTTCAAATACCGGTCTAAGAGGACATTGGTGTTGGGTGTTTCGGCCACCATACTCAAGCAGTTGCTGTTCTCTACTCAGGCAGCCTCCTTCTGATCTCATCACCCCTGATTGCAACTGGTACCTCGTCTGATCCAGTCCACGACATAGCCAAGAGCGTACAAAACTGCCATGGGTACCAGCCAGCCGACAATGCAGACAATCACACCAAGCGTTTGTTTCACCGGAAGATCGGAGATTGCTTCACGATAGTCTTTTTCGATCATGTCGAAAGCAGCATTTCCCGCAGATCCAATGTGGTATTTGGAACGGGTTACTTCGATCCAGTTGGCATATCCCTGTGAGCGGGCTATCTCAAATATTTTCTGAGGTGATTCTCCAGCAAAAGCCATACCATCGTAGCGGCGGATCTCTTCGGTAACGGAAAAGACCATTTTCCGCTCAATGCGCTCCTTGTCAGGCATGAGCAGGCAAAAACTTCCTGCAAGCATCAGCACGTAGACTATTCCTGTGACAAACCAGAGACGTTGCCATGGCTTGAAACTGAGCTTGGTGGAGTCCGGCACTTCCAACGTGCCGGAAGAGGACTTTTTGAGAGTTATTACTTTGGGGGACGCGCTTTTTGGGTTCATGGTGACAATATGGGGTACAGCAACGATTCCATTATTTTGGGGCGACGATATTCGATATTCTTACTAAATTTCTGGCAGGGAAGGACCCGCATTGTGGCGTCCTGCAGGCATCCACAAGGCTTGCTTGACGCCTGGATAATGAAACGTCAGAACCTTTGCCTGTGTACCGGCGAAAGCAGGAATTTTTGGAACCTGGTCGCGCCGGTTTCATTTGCTCCCGGCACGTGCTTGGGATTGACCACCACTGATACCATGATCCTTTGAAGCATCGGATCTGCAGTAACGAGTGGCACGAGCTTCCTGTGCGAAGCCTTTTGTTCACGGAGGAAAGGGGTGAGCCCCCAAAGCACATACGCCTTATGTTCCGCAGCGAGTGCAATTGCCTCCTTCTTACTGGTACCGGAATTGATAAACCAGGAGCCTTTTGAAGGATGTCCCGCAGCGTTCCAGAGAATTTCAGTCAGATATTTTAAACCTTTCGTCTCATTCAGCACATAGGGTGCCTTTGCCGTTGCAATTTTGCGAAATGCCTGTACCAGATCGGACATGCCACGGACCCTGGCGGGATCGGAAGGGGGGCCAAAAAGGCAGAGTTGGTTCGAGAATACGGTCCGAGGCCACAAGCCGAAACCCTTGAGTACAAAGTCTTCGACGTCGCGATGGCCAAAGTGAGAGATGATGAGATCGTACTTGCCCTCTTTGGCAGGATCATAAGGCTCGTCATCCCTGGTTAATATGACATTGAGACCTGTTTCAGTTTTAAAGGACTCAACCAGGGTTGGCAGTAATCCACCCTCCACGGATGTGGATACACTGGCAACACGAACAAGATCGGTGTGTGCGACAACGTCACGGTTTTTGGCTACTGTGGGGGAGGCAGCGTCGGTTGCCTGCGCCGCTGCTGATCTTGCCAGGATAGTGGGTCCAATCGCGAGCACTGTTGTTGCGAGCTTGAGAAACTTCCTCCGTGGGACTGATACATCATCACATGACATGGGATTCCCTCCTGTATGGGTGGCCAAAGCTCATCGCTGATCAGGCTGCAGTATAATGCATGTTCACCGGCAACATAAAATCAATTTGTGAAATTTGACGAGTTTCTAATTGCCATCGGACCTCAATTATCACTTCAGGGGGGCCCGCTTGCATGTGTGTGAATAGCACTCCGTGCATGGAGAGTGGTCCATTCCGGGGAACAATTAGAAGACTTGGTGGCTGCCACCCAATTTCCCAGCGTCCCCTTGGAGAATCACCAGCCGTTTCGCTGCTATTCCTGTGACAGACCCTGCTCTGTTACCAGTTTGACCGCCGCGGCACGAAACTCTGGAGTGTAACACTGCTGCTTATTCTTCGTTATGACTCCTCCCTCTCGGTAGCTTACCAAGTGGGAGTGTCCGTTGTCACCAGGCTGCCTCACTGCTTTTATTCGCTCAGAAATGAGCTCCCTTTCAGCTACTCCAAAATAACTGTTCGAAATCGTAATCTACAAAAACTTTTGCGGTGTTCTGGTAAGGCGGGCTTATGATTTCAAATGAGCCCACCCCTCGGAATGGACTACTCTCCCAATTTCTCCTCGGAGTCGCTTTTAAGTCCATTTCTTTCATCAGTTTTTCTCCAACCTCGTTTATTCCCCCTACCAGTAGTTCACATCAATATTTCCCGGCTTTACGCATATTACAGTGCGACCCTTGCTTTGGGAACTCCCGTAGCAAGTTTTTGGCCACATGTTATTTTCGAAGATTCACCAGTCTGTTATTAATCATTTTGGAATCGTACTGTTGGATGACGGCTTTGATCTGTCGTTCCATTTCAGCAGCCAGAGAAACGGATTCCTTGAGCAGGTTGTGCTTCAACAACGGGTCCTTGGAAATCTGATACAGGGCCGTGCTTTTTTCCCCGTCGAATGACAACATAAAGTCGTTCCTGAAATATTGGTAAACGCCACCCAGATAATTAACCGCGAAGCCCTGGTTCGCTGCAGTGAAAACACTGGAGCCAAAAGCGGTGAAAGGTCGTTTGACACCCATATAGTCGAGAAGTGAAGGCATGATGTCGGTCTGCTGCGCAACCCGCCGACTTGTTCCTTTCATGTTGCTGTCTCCCGGATGAAAGAATACCAGCGGTATCCGGTACATTCCAGCCCTGGTGTTGTACTCCAATGATTGGCCCACTGCCGTGTGATCGGCAACAAGCACAAAAAGGGTGTGTTTGTACCAGGGCGCTGTCGATATGGTTTGAAAAAAACGTCCCAGCGCGTAATCCGTGTAGCTGATTGACTGCAGCAAGGGGTTTGGGGCTGCAGCGAACTTCTTTTTGAGGCGCTCAGGGACGTTGTAGGGATGATGTGATGACAAGGTGAATACGGAGCTGAAGAATGGTTCCGGAAATGTTTTCAAAGTGTCGGCATAAAACTGAAGGAATTCCTCGTCGTAAATGCCCCATTTCCCGTCAAAAGCCGCAGGTCCCTTATATTCATTCAAACCGTAATAATGCTTTATGCCGGCTATGTGGGAAAAGTCATCGAACCCCATTGTGCCATTTCGTCCGCCATGGAAAAATGAGGTGTGATAGCCTTCCGCGGCAAGTATGGACGGCATGGCCATGATGCTGTTGCCGGAATATTGAGACGAGATATACGGATCGTCCATTAATCCCGGGATGCCTGCAAATATTGCCGGCAGGGCGTGCATTGATGTTTTCCCATTGGCAAAGGCATTCTCGAATACCAGCCCATTCCGGATAATGCGGTCCAGGCAGGGAGTGTAGCCTTTGCCATTGTTGAGCGCTCCGATAAATTCTTTAGAAAAGCTTTCGAGGATAATTACCACAATATTATCTGTTCGATGGACGCTTGCCGTAGAATTGAACTGCTCAGGATCATACAACCGCGAAAGTGCGCCTTCATCGAAATACCGCTTGGCATTATAATGCTCTGCCTGAAGCGTAAAAAGAATGCAAAACGGAGTATTGAGGAGTAAGGGGATGTTTTGTGTCGTCGTGTAGCTACCGGCAGTTATGATGCGAACAGGTTTCATTCCCATGCCACGAGCGCCCAGAAACAGTACGCCGCTCACCAGCACAAACAACAGCAGCGCAATACAACGCACCTTCAGAGAGAAGGCGTATCGCTCAACATGCCTATGAAAGAAACGTGTATACACGAATATTCCACCTGCGATAAGCATGCCCCACACCAGACCGATATACCAAAAGTCGTGGATGAATTGCGGCAGAAGGATCGCCACATCATCGCTCATGAAGATGAAATGGAACAAGTCGGCTGTGGAACGTTTTCCGGTATATTTGAAATATTCTGTATCGCAGAGGTTCACGAGGAGCAGGATCGCGTTGATAATGATGAATGAAACATCGGCAGTACGTCTGTAATATCTGTTGCGAACGAAATTGAAAGGGAGCAGGTACGCAGCCAGAAAGGGCAGATTGAACAGTATAATTGCGGAAAAATCAAAACGGATTCCAAACAGGAAGATTTTAACCAGTTCAAGTGTTGATGTGCCGGAAAATGTAGCTTGATTCAGTGCATAGAACAGCCCTCTGCACAGGCTGTACAGCACCAGGATTATCAGGAACCTTGAGAGTATGTTCGTTATTTGCTTGAGGTACGCTACCATAATTGTCCTTTTATTCTTGAATCTATCCTTGATCGGTCATAGTGCATATTCATTTCAGTTTAAAGCAAGCATCCCTTGCAGCTCCGGAGTGTACCCTGAGGAAATTACAAGTGAGTAAATAGACTCTTTTTCAGGTTTTACTCTTATTGTCGAATAGCCTGACATATTCCCTGTCCACCACCAAGACATGGCTTATGAACCACTCCTTTAAAAATACAACAACTGGAACCTTATAAAGTGGCTCTTTGCTCGTCATACTCTTTTTAAAGGCGGAGATGTGAAATAAAAACTCTTCATGCTCACGCGAATGATCCTTCAGAGCAGGATCAGAGTGGGTTCTCATAAGTTGTTCCTCGGCAAAAAAGTGATACATTGCGTAATCGAACAATTCATCCAGCAAGATAATAATTCGGTGTGTGCTATTATGCTGAACTGCTCTGTATGAGTTATTAATAATTTCAACAAGCCGCTTATGATGATTGTCAAAAGTTTTTATGCCAAGATTAAAACGGCTTTCCCACACAAGTAATTGCATAGATCATCTCCTGTTGTACTTAACGAGGGATACCCCCAACTCTTCATGAAAGAATTGAATCCGTAACTAATAGCCACCACGGTGCAACAGATAAACAATGAGAGAAGCGCAAAGACAATAGATGCCAAACAGATGCCACCGGCCACGCTCCAGCCAGCTGGAAAGCCAGCGCAGCGCCAGGATTCCGGAAATAAAACTGATTACCATGCCGAACAAGCTTGGCGCCAAGAGGCCGAAAATGCCGTTCTCATGTAAAGATTGCGCCGATTGAGCTTTTAGCAATCGCAGAACTTCTCTGGCGATAACTGGTGGGGTGAGTACAACGGCCAGGGCGAAACTGAATTCCTCCACTTTTGTTCTGGCTATCCCCAACAGCAGGCCTGCAGATATTGTTGCCCCAGAACGGGAAAAGCCTCGAAAAGGCAAGCAGAAACCCTGCACAATTCCTATCCAGCACGATTCTCTCACACCCAATGAACTCTCCCGCTGTTCATCCCCAACTTTTTTTCCAGCAAAAATGATGAGGACACCAACAGCTGCAAGGGCTATGGAGATCAACCGCAAGTTCCCAAAGAGAAGCTCAATCTCTGCATGCGGAGTATTACTAAACATAAACCTTTCAATTAAGATTTTTAAAGTAATGCCAACAACGCCAGTCAAAACGGTTGCTATTGCAATGCGCTTTAGTGACTCCCCAAATGCTTTTTTTGAACAAAAGAAGCTTTCTTTCCAGGAGTTCCAGAAATAACAAATTACCGCGAACATCGTACCTGTATGAAGCATTACCAAAAGAAGCGTCATCTCTGGCTGGGTCGGCTCGAGCCCCATCAGTTTTGCGCATACAATTACATGCGCTGAACTTGAGACAGGCAAAAGTTCAGCTGCTCCCTGGATGATGGCAAGAACGAGAATGTTAATTAATGTCATGTGGTTCCTCAATGGTTTTAAGTCGATCTTTCGGGGATTGGGGAAATGCACCTGTTGAAAACGAGGACAGCGTAAATAGCGTGATCGTGATTTATAAATTGCGCTCCCGTCTATTCGGGTTTTTATCGAATATACCGTTTATGCGGCTGTGTGAAGATATTCTGATCCCCTTGCCGTGCATGCCAGGTAACCGGTGTGCTAAATCCATCTTCGTCGGATCAATCCATTGGCAATAAAGGAACAATAAAAAGGTAGCGTAAAAAGAGTTAGGCTGGAGGAGCGCGACTGTTGAGGTGTATCAGGAAGGCGGGATCATAGAAAAAATTGCATTCATGGGGTATGGGATCAAAAAACGCAATGCCCTTATATTGAATATCAGGAACTGAAAAATCATGTTCGGCAAAGGACGTTACATGGGAAGTTGCGCAGATGAGACAATCGTCATGGGACAGGTCATCTTGGTCGTGATGATGGAATGCGATTGCCGTATTTGTGATCAAAATCAGCAGTAGTACGACAAGGGGAAGTACAATTTTATGAGGGTTTTTGCGTGTCATTGATTCAACTATAGTGAACAAGTTTTTTGAAAATTATGAACAAAAGGCCTTATCCCTCAAAATAAACACATCCACGCATTTGTGGGCATCGAGATGCACATTTAGGAACGAGATGCTCCATCACCATGGCCATGCTGCTCGGTCAAGTTATCCAACATGCTCCGCACATGGTGGCTGTAGGCCCGAGTTACGGTGGCAATAACAGTGGAATCTGATGAACGGAACAAAAAGTATGCCGCAGTTCACTGATTTACCATCTTCCAGGTCAGATCAGGATTATAGTTCTTCATCTTGCGCGCAATCTCTGTGGTTTTCGGCCCCAGGTTCTTCTCATATACTCTACCCCGCTGATTAACGACGAAC
>JACAAY010000161.1 GCA_013377095.1 Desulfuromonadales bacterium | reverse complement strand
GTGGTATCTTTTTTGTGCCTGATATGGTCCATGCTTAGTGACTGGCCCGGTCCCCGTTAAGCCGGGGGTACTTCCAACTGAGGATGGTCACCAGAAAGAGGAGGAGTCTGCGCACCAGCGTTCAAGGCTCCAAAAAACCGGCTTGGGACCATGTCCAATCAGTCGGCTCGATGTAAATAAGGCCTCCAGTCTACCTGGGGGCCTTATTTATTTATCAGCTTTCGTGAGTTCACTCTTCAGTTTTGGCAGTATCCAAATCCATGGTATTTGAAACAGTCTGAACACTTACGGATGTTTTTCTAAGGCGGGAAGAGGCGTTTTCTGTAATCGCCCCAGCTGTTATGGTGTTTAACCGTCCAGGATCGCCTCGGCATTGTCAGGCTTTCGATGCACACCGCTGGGTTAGTGCCTCAATTTTTGACATGTCAAGAGTCGAGACGCATCCCCTACATGTTCACATATATCAAAACGTTTGCTGCAATGCTTTCTTGCGCTCCTTCTTGTTGGAGTACATGGCCATATCCGCATCACGAATCGCCTTCTCAAGGTCGGCGGGATTAAGGGTTGTTGCGCTTCCCATGGAGAAACGGACCTTCAGGCCATGCTCCGATTGATGGACGCCATCTGAAAGCATTTTTCGCGCCCGTTCCATGATGGCGTCCAGCAACTCTTCCCCCACTTCTTTCAGTATTATGGCAAACTCATCTCCTCCGATGCGGGCGATTGTATCGTCTGTCCGGAATATATCCCTGAGCATATCTGCTGCTGCACGAATCAGCGCATCTCCATACTCGTGTCCAAACGTATCGTTTACCTCTTTGAGCCCGTCCAGGTCGGCAATTACCACCGACAGGGGGGCCATCCTTCCCCGTTTGAGACGCTCCACTTCTGCCTCGAAAAAGTTTCGATTGTTGAGCTTGGTCAGCTCGTCATGGGTGCTGAGGTACCTGAGACGATCCTCCATGGCGCGACGATTGGTGACGTCGCGGGCCACATGCACTACACCGGCCAGCTTGCCTTCCGCATCAAAGGTCGGATTAACCGTGATATGGAAATAACCGTTCAAACGTGGCATGAATACTTCGGTTTCATGGGGCTGGCGGTCTGAGAGCAGGGCCGTGAAAGGACAGTTTTCCGGCGGATGGTCAAGGCCGTGGAAATGCTGATAACAGTAACCCATCAGCTCTCCCGTGCAGGATTCATCGATGTCGAGCCGTTGCCGCGAAGCCTTGTTGATGCGCATCATCCGCTGATAGGGGTCCAGAACCATTACGAGGTCAGGGATAGTGTCAAATGTTTCCCGCCACTGAATATTCAACAGTAATAGCTCCTTGCGGGCCTTGTGCTGTTCGACTTCAAGCTTGAGACGCCCCATAAAACTGCCCAGTCCGCGTGCGGCTGTCATCACCATGGACGTCTCTGCGTCGGACCAGTGGCGTTCGCGCCTCGTATCACAAAGGCAGGCAAATCCCCACAAGCGCCCTTCAGCGAATATGGGGGTCAGGAGCAGTGAGCGGGCGCGCATGGCATCGAGGACGTGGCGTTCATGGGGGGGGAAGGATGAGCGGGGGCCGGTCAGTGTTTTACCCTGAGCCAGGATGGTATACCAGCGCTCAATATAGGAAATTTCGGGGGTTCCGGTGTCCACCCCATCCAGAAAGTGCCAGATCATGTCGCCCTGGACAAACCCGCTCACCAGAAAGGCTTCCCGTTCCCCCATCAGGGTGTCGTATCTGTAAAGAGAGATTTTGTCGGCCTGGGCCGCCTTGGCCATTTCCTGCAGTGCAAAATCAACGGCATCCTGGTTTGCATCCGCCGAGAGCAGGTACTGGATAGCCATATTGACCCCGGAGAGCAGGCGCGACTCATGCTCGGCTATTTTACGGGAATTAATAATGCTTGCCTGCCGCTGGAGGACGTAGAAGAGCTTTTCGATGATAAGAGGTTTGGTAAGGTAACCGTCAACCTGGAGATCGATTGCCTGCATAAGGTGTTCTGAATGATTTGCAGCCGACAGGATGATTACCGGAACCGACGGACGCAGTTGTTTGATCTGTCCGGTCAGTTCCAGTCCAGAAATGACCGGAAGTGATATGTCGGTCACTACCAGATCAGGTTTTTTCTTTTTGAATAGATTAAGCGCATCTTCGCCATTTTGTGCAGCATAGAGTTCACGGCAGACCGGAGCAAGGATATGAGAGACATGCGAGAGCAGCTCTGCGTCCTGCTCAACAAAAAGTATTGAGAGTCCACGCAGTTCAATCAGAGAGTGGGATTTTGTGGAAACCATTTGCACGAAAGAGGAATGCTCCTTGAGATTGTTTCGGCGTCGGTAGCCGCACATCGACAGAAAGGAATGTTCTCTGTCAGTGTCGCATGGAAGGAATCTGTGTAACGTCTGCCATATTTGTGATCTCGATCACAAAGAGCCTGTTAAGATACAATTAAACAAAAATTTATGTAAAGCGTTTTTTTGCATACAGTCTTTTAATTTTCAGTCTGCCTCAGTAGAATATTCTTCACTCTCATCGAATATTCTTCACTCGCGCGATCAGCAAACGTTTCACATCTGCCGATATGCAATAAAAAGCCATAATATCAAACTGATAAGTCGTGTTCTGTATTTGGCATGGCATTTGTATTGAAATGCAGTGTCGATGCAGAGGCTGTCGAGTCCGACTGAAGTGATTGGGGGGAACGTGTACCTGAAACGAGTATCTACGTTGCTGGTGGTTTTTGGGGTTGTTACCGTGCTGGCACTACTTGCACTTCGTATCAGGGTCGGCGTGACTGCCGATGCTGTTGCCGTTCTGAAAACGACCGGCATGACCTGTGGCAGCTGCTCAAGCACAATTACCAAGGTGCTTGAGTCATTGAAAGGTGTTGCGGTTACCGAGGTGGATGTTGAGGGTGGCTGGGTGGTCGTGGGGTATGATACAAAGACCGTCAAACCGGAGGTTTTGGCCAAGAAAGTTAATGACGCTGGCTTTGCCAGTGCGGTGCATCTTGTGCTGACTCCGGAACAGTTCAATAAGATTACCGGGAGAAGTGTCGGTCAGAATACAACGTCATCAAAAGGATGCTGTGGCAAACGAAGTGGCGGTTGCGGTGGAAACAAAATACGTTGAAAAAGGAGCGGAAGATGGAATTTGTGACTTCGAAGCGTGCATTATGGGTAGCGGTTGTCTTGACGGCATTGCTTGTGGGTGTTGCATGTGTAGGCGCTTTTGAACTTCCAGGGCTGGGTAAGTATCAGAGGGTAAAGCTGGTCAACGGTGTAGTCAGCATCCCGTTGGCAAAGGTGTCCGATGGTAAGGCCCATTTCTATAAGTTGACGGATAGCGGCAAGGAAGTCGGTTTTTTTGTCGTCAAGGGGGCTGATGGCGCTATCCACACTGCCTTTGACTCCTGCGATGTCTGCTTCAAGGAGAAGAAAGGATATACTCAGCAGGGTGATTTCATGGTCTGCAAAAACTGTAATCAGCGTTTTGCCACAAACAGGATTGGTCCCCATGCCGCAGGTGGCTGCAACCCCTCCTATCTTGCCAGCGGAACTGAAGGCGAAAGTATTGTCATCAAGGCCGCGGATTTAAAGGCAGGCTGCAAGTATTTTTAATTGAAACTGAAGGCGGAATCAAGCCATGAAGCTGCATACCATTTCCCTCAACAGCCTGAAACGCCGCAAAGCCAAGATGGCATTCCTGACCATCGGGCTGATGGTCGGAATTGCTACCATCGTCACCCTGGTGACCCTGACCCGTTCCATGTCCGGTGATATCGAACGCAAGTTGGACGAATTCGGGGCCAACATACTGGTTACTCCCCGAAGTAACGGTCTTGCCATGAACTATGGCGGCATCAGTCTGGGTGGCGTAACCTTTGACCAGCGCGAAATCCGTGAGCAGGATCTGGCGAAGATTTTAACCATTGCCAACCACAAGAACATCTCGACAATCAGTCCCAAGGTTCTGGGCGGCATCAAAATAAACAGCCATGACGTGTTGCTGGTGGGTGTCAACTTCGACAGTGAATTGAAGATGAAGCAGTGGTGGAAGATTTTTGGCGACACACCCAAAGGTGACTATGAGGTCTTGCTGGGCAGTGACGCATCAAAAGTTCTCAATGCCGGTCCCGGCGACCATCTCAGAATACAGACTGAGACGTTCAAGGTCGCAGGCGTACTTGACCAGACCGGCTCGCAGGATGATACGCTTGTTTTTACCAACCTGGCCAGGGCACAGAAACTGCTTGGCAAACAGGGTAAAATTACTCTGGCTGAGGTGGGGGCGCTCTGTTCCGGTTGCCCCATCAATGACATGGTCACTCAGATTGCAGAAATTATTCCCGATGCCAGGGTTTCTGCAATTCAGCAGGTGGTGGAAGGACGTCTCAAGGCCCTGGACCAGTTCAGGCGTTTCTCCTACGCCATGGCTGGCGTGGTTGTCTTTATCGGTTCCTTAATCGTGTTTGTCACCATGATGGGGAGTGTCAACGAACGGACCACCGAAATCGGCGTTTTCCGGGCCATCGGTTTCAGGAAGAGTCACATCATGCGGATTATCCTGCTGGAGGCTGCTCTGGTCAGCCTGGTGGCCGGGTTTCTGGGATATGCCATCGGCATGGGTGGTGCAAAACTGGCCCTGCCGTTCATGGCGGAGAGCAGCACTGCTCATTTGATCTGGGATACGACGGTGGCTTTTGGTTCCATCTCGCTTGCTGTGACGCTGGGTCTTCTGGCCAGTCTCTACCCGGCGCTGCATGCCAGCAAGATGGACCCGACCGAAGCGTTACGAGCATTGTAAGGGCTTGGGGATCGGGAACGGTTGACCGGGATAATCCAATGCCTTATCCGTTCCCTGGTTCCTGATCCCAAGCCACCGGCCCCCAAGTCCCCCTCCACGAGGAATGTATGGCACTCATTGAAATAAGTAATCTGAAGAAACAGTACACAAGCGGTCACGATGTTGTCGAAGCGTTACGCTGCGTGAACATATCCATAGCGACCGGTGAATTCATCACCATCATGGGACAATCCGGCTCCGGCAAGAGCACCTTGCTCTCCGTACTTGGTGGCTTGAACCATCCTACCACTGGGGAGGTCGAGATGGCCGGAGTACAGCTGTATCAGCTGCCTGGTGAAAAATTGGCCGACTTCAGGGCTAAGAATCTGGGGTTCGTGTTCCAGTCATTTCATCTGATTCCCTATCTGACCGCCATGGAGAACGTCATGCTTCCGCTGGCCATTGTCAAGATGAGCACAGCGGCAAAAAAGAACGCGGCCCGTCAGGCTTTGGAACGAGTTGGCCTCGCCAACAAGCTCGACCGTCTCCCCAACCAGCTTTCCGGAGGCGAACAGGAGCGGGTTGCCATCGCCCGGGCCATCATCAATAACCCACATATTCTCCTGGCGGATGAGCCAACCGGCAACCTGGATTCCACAACCAGCGGAGAAGTCATGGCGTTGTTCCGTGAATTGAATGACACCGGGCAAACGGTGGTTATGGTAACCCATAACCCGGAGAACGGTGCGTATTCCGACAGAACGATCCACCTGAAGGACGGCATGGTAATCTGATGTCAGACTATGTAATATAAATGCAAAAGGCCCCCATCCTCGTAAGAAGGCGGGGGCCTTTTGCAGACGTATCGTTTTTTTTATCGGACTACCAGACCACAAGATTCTCCACAATAAGTTGCCCCCTGGCAACCGCTAATGCGCCCTTGAGTGTTGTATAGCCGTTGTTGAGTGTGTATGAACCGTTGTAACCTCCTTTCAGTTCAACTGATTTCGACAGGTTGCAGGACAGATTTTCCGTGAAATCGGTTCCCCAGACCTTGATGACGGATCCGGCCGGCGCATTGTCATAGGCGGTCTGCAGGGTGGGGAAGTAGGTAGTGGTATCACCAATTCGGCTCATGTGTTCAGTGTATCTGGCAAAGGAGGCAACCACATTCAGGTCGCTGTTCATGGTCAGCGTGCAGTCACTGGTGCCGTTGCAGGCGCCTGACCAACCGCTGAAGATACTGTATTCAGCAGCAGCGCCATGGAGAGTTGTCGTTGAAGGATTCGCAAACTCTATCGAACAGGGCCCCGGGGGGCAGGTTATTCCCGCCGGAATTGTCGTTACCGTTCCCGCGCCGCTGCCGGTGATGGAAACGGTCAACAGGTGAGTCAGGTTGTCTCCGCCTTCCTTCCAGTGATGATAGAGCACATTCAGCAGGGGGAGAAATTCACCCGTTGCCTTCAGGTTGCCTGCCTGACTGGGGTGGTCGTCGCCACTGGAACTGGGATATTCCAGAACATTGGGGTTTGGGTCGTTGTCTCCATCGGTTGTGTGCTGGATGGCGCCTTGGCGGAAGCGGTGGTGATTGCCGGTCTCCAGGCCCAGATCGTTGCTGCTGGTGTTGCCGTTGTTGGTTGTCAGCACGTTGTAGAAATCAAAGACCGCCACATTGTGGTAGGGATAGTCCTTGAGCCAGCTGTTCACCAGCCAGTCGTTGAAGATCCGGGCGTTGGCTGCATGGGTGCCATCGCTCAGCGGTGGTGCAGTGATGACGACAAAGAGTTTGTCTTGACGGGTGCGGAAGTATTCCAGCAGGTCGGTATAGATCCCCTTGGCGTTTGCAATCGTGTGATCGGGAGAACCGCTGTCCTGCCCCCGCAGCGGATTGCTGCCGATGGGGGGCACCGGATCGCCAGGATCTCCTTGCAGGGCGGAATTGGGGAAACAGGACTTGAACATCACGATCTCGTTTTCTCCTTCCGGAGTTGTGGAAAGCCGGGAATAGGAGGAGTGCTGACCGCTTTCAGAGAAGAGGGCGGACAGATAGGTTGAAGCGTTGGGTCCGCGAAACCACTGCCACCAGTTGCCGATATCGGTGGAATCGCCGATTGCTCCCGGGCCCCAGCCGTAATTGGTATCGCTGGTGAAATAGTTATTGTCGCGCAGAGCAATACCCAGCCTGCCATTAGTGTCATCGAGCCAGTTCTGCCCGGTGGAGTGGTGAATAAAGATCAGCCTGACCGGCTGCGCCGGTGGAGTGGTGTTGGGATTGGCAAGCGCTCGTCCCGAATCCTGCCCGATCATCAGGGAGGTACCTTCCACGGCTTCGAAATCCGAACCCTTTACCTTTTGCAGGCCTGATACCAGTTGATCATTGTCCCATCCCTCATCGGGCGCTCCAGACAGATACCAGGAACTACCGTTGTCGGCCAGAATCATGCCGTATTTTTTCAGGGCAGCCAGTATCACCCGGACTTGTGGGGTAAAGCTTGAAGTGTTGAATGAAGCCTTGAGCCGGAAACGCTGCCCCAGGGGAGGGTAGTTGCGTGCAGTCAGATCAGAGGCCTGGTGTCGGGCCGGCCAGACAAACGTATTGCGGGTCTGGGGTGCGGTGAAGCGGATGGCGTGCTTAATCTCGCCGGCTGCAACCTCATCATAGCGCACCAGGCCTGGCAGAATCGGCAGCCCGGCCGCATCGGCGCAGCGGTCCGCATGGGCGACGAGGTCGCGGATGCGCACCGCGATGCGGGCCGGGCCGAGCG
>JACAAY010000160.1 GCA_013377095.1 Desulfuromonadales bacterium | reverse complement strand
CAGGGCCTCCTCCAAGCTGCACGGCCGGGGCACCACGGCGAAGACGGCATTGATGCCGTGACCGTGCACCACCTCCACATCGCTCGACAGACATCCGGCAATAGCGATGACCGGCTTGCCCAGACGTTCGGCGATGAGGGCCACACCGTGGGGGGTCTTGCCGCTGACGGTCTGGCTGTCCAGACGCCCCTCCCCGGTGATGATCAGGTCCGCATCACATGCAATGGCTTCAAAACCGACCGCATCCAGGACAATCTCGATACCGGGCCGCAGCCTTCCACCCAGGGCCAGCAGAGCCGCGCCCATTCCGCCAGCAGCGCCGGCGCCCGGAGTAGTGGCCACCTCCTTGCCCAGGTCACGGCTGATCAGAGCGGCATAGTGCGCCAGATTGGCATCCAGCTGGCTAACCATTTCCAAGGTGGCGCCCTTCTGTGGTCCAAAAACCGCCGAAGCACCGGTTTCTCCCAGCAGGGGGTTTTTCACATCGCAGGCCACCTCGATGACAACATTTCCCAGACGCGGATCAAGATCAGCCGCATCCACCCTGTCCAGGCATGCCAGGGCGCCACCACCAAAACCGATATCCCCTCCTGCCCCATCAAACAGCCCCATGCCCAGCGCCTGAAGCATCCCCGCGCCGCCGTCATTGGTCGCGCTTCCGCCAATGCCAACGATAATCCGGGACACGCCCTCATCCAGCGCCGCCCGAATCAGCTCGCCCGTACCAAATGATGTGGTCAGCAGGGGATTACGCTTTTCGGGCGGGACCAGCATCAGGCCACTGGCTGCAGCCATCTCGATAATTGCGGTGCGGCCATCACCGGTCAAGCCATAGAAGGCATCCACCATTGTCCCCAACGGACCGGTTACAATGAGCGGGACAATCCTGCCGCCGGTGGCAGCCACCATGGCCTGAACCGTTCCCTCACCGCCATCGGCCAGAGGTACCAGGGCATAATCGGCATCGGGAAAAACTTCACGGAAACCCGCTGCAATCTGTTCCGCCACCTCACAGGCTGACAGGCTTTCCTTGAAGGAGTCGGGAGCAATTACAATTTTCATGGGCAACAACCTTTCCGGCTTAGGTGCACAGTGTGTAATACAGTGGAAGTGAAATCCGCTAGAAACTCAGTGAGTTCAAGCGCAACCACCCACGTCAAATAGACGGACTGTTTTTTCACTTAAAAGACGAAAAAATACTTTTCAAAAAATTTCCAGAGGAGCATATCATAGGCAATTTCATTTTGCCCATTTGTTGGTAAACTTGATTATAGATTTTTCACTCACATGGAGGCGTCTCATGAAAAACAGGGGATCCGGTTTCATCGCGTGGCTGGCAAAATCAACTATCATGATTACTGTCAGCCTGACTGTGGTTGGTATTTCCGCGTCATCGTCATTAGCGGTACTGTTCCCCATTGCCACCAATGGCGCCGCGCAAGGCTACTCGTTTGATGGCAGCAACTATCTGATCGGAATACAATACCCTCAGACAATGCCCCGTCCTACCATCGGAGCCCAAATGATTTCATCCAGCGGCACCAAGGTCGGGGCCCCGATCTCCACGGGCCGTAGCGGTATTGCCACCAACATCGCCTTTGACGGGACCAACTACCTGTTGATCTGGGAAGATGACAATGGCGGAGCATTCAGTGGAAGCACGGGCTGGCAGATTTGGGGCCAGTTCATCAGCAAGGCGGGTATGACTGTCAACTCGCCCTTTCCTGTCAGTTCCACCGGCATCTGGTTTGATGGGGTCAAGACCATGGCCTTCGGCAGCGGGAAATATCTGGTGACGTATACCAAGCTCATTGTACCCGCGAATGGAAGCAATTCAAACAATAGGTATATTGCAGGACGGATCGTTAACCCCAACGGGACTATGGGTGACGAATTCAGAATCAGCGCAAATTTTGGCGACGCAAGCGACGTAGCCTTTGACGGTACCAATTTTTTCGTAATCTGGCGTGAAGATTCGCTTGATCAGGAGGTCCGTGGACGTTTTGTAAGCCCGTCAGGAGCGCTCGTGGGTTCTGAAATTTCGGTCAACGCCAGCCCCGCACCCAGCGACAATTCCAAATCGGTCACCTTTGACGGCACCAATTATCTGGTGGTCTGGAATGACGAGGTTGGTGGTGCAGGATCAGGAGAATGGAATGTGTTCGGGCAACTGGTCAGCCCTGCCGGTGCTCTGGTCGGAGGAGTCATTACCATAACGAGTGAACCCGGCCCGCAAATAGTAACTACCGTAGCCTTCGACGGCAGCAACTATCTGGCTGCCTGGATGGATATGACAAAAAATGCTGACTGGGATATGTACGGGCAATATATTCGCAAAAACGGTTCCCTGGTCGGCAACAAGATCACCATCAGCACTGACGCGACCAACCAGATGGGCGGGGTGGGGTTTCTCAACGGCAAGTACCTTGTCCTGATAAACAGCGGCGTGATCATGGGAGAGGGGGGCGTCAGTCAGGTCGATGCTGCCTACGGCACGTTTATCTACCCGCCGAGTCAATTTACGGCAAGTGGGACGTACACCTATCTACCAGCTGCAAGTGCAACGCTTACATACAATTTAACCAGTTCTAACTTTGTGTGCAGTGGTCCGAGCTTCGGTGAAAACACCGAAACCGTTACGAGCATAACCGCGACATCCATGACGTGGGCGGTAAGGCCTAACGGAGGTGGCATGAGCTGGACCCGGGTCGGCTCCGGGGCAGACGGAGTTATTACCGGAACCTGGAGTGCAACTGACCCCACCTCCGGCAACACCTATATTGCCACCTTCAATGCAGACGGCACTCTTTTGGTTTCTGCCGACATATTCCAGTGCAACGCCAATGGCCCTCTGGGCACTGTTTCATTCAGCCCTGCAAGCGGCAAGGCCGGGGACCTGGTCACCATCAGCGGTGGAAGCTACAGCCCCCTTGCTACGAACAACACGGTTCTTTTCAATGGCGTCCCGGCTGTCGTAACCGGCGTGCGCCCCAACGAACTGTCCGTACTGGTGCCTCCCGGCGCCACAACCGGATTTATCAGCGTTTCGAACTCCGGCGGAACGGTAACCAGCAGCGCTGCCTTTACCGTCACGGCCGCCCCCCCTGCAGCCACCCTGGCGTGGGGCGGCGTCCACCACCGGATTGATGCCGACGGTCTCGAGTACGATGCGCTGGATGCCGGACTCACCAGCTATGCAACCACGCTGAGCGGCATGACTCTGGCCGTGACCGGGCCGAATAGTTTCAGCTACACCTTCACCGACGCGGACACGAATCAATACATCAATGGCCGGCTGACTGCGTACAAGAGATTCCTGACTCCCGCAACACCACTTGCAGCGGGTGTCTACACCTTTACCCTGAATGACGGCCAGGGGCACACCAGCCACCGGGTTGATACCCATGTCACCGCCACTGGACCACTTCAGAGAGTTGACAGTTCCACCATCCAGCTGCAACGCAAATCCGACGGGTCATACCGCATCAGCTGGGCCCCGCTGAATGACACCCATACCTACAACTATCGTCTACGCATCTCCCGCAACGACTCCACTGACTCTCCTGTGTACGACAGTACGCGTAACATGCTGACCCATGTGGATGTGCCGGCGGGGATATTATTCGATGATTCCATGTATAAGCTAAGAGTGGAAGCAGGTGACTCACCCAACGGCGACCTGGTCACCAACCGTTCGGATTCAACCTGGAAACTGTTCAGCCCGCGACTGGCCGATTACAATCCCGGCAAACTGATGACGAACTTCGCAGCTGTGAACAACCGCACCGACGGCACCTCGGCGCAGGCGTTCGAAGCTGTGCTGAGCGTTGGCAAGCCAGATGACGTCACGTCTCTTACACTGACCGGTCCCGCCAGTTTTACGTATACATTCAATCTGTCAACGGATGTTACCTCCAGAACGGACGGCACCACGACCATAAAGGATTTCTATAAATCATTCTCCTCTTTGGCAACCGGTCTCTACACATTCACCTATCAAACATCCGCGGGAGGCGCCCAGACGGCATTCGCCACCCTGACAGCACCGGTCACCTACCCCATCGTTGATTCATCAACCATGCAGGCGCAGGACCTGGGCAATGGAAACACCCGCTTCAGCTGGGCCAACGTTAATCACAGTGGAGCGCTCTACTACCGGGTCGCGTTGAATAACCAGTCCGTTTCATTATTTTACACCACACCCCGCCAGAATCTGACATTTGTCGATATTCCCACCAGCATCATAACGAACCTTGTACCCAATCGCTGGCGGGTGGAGGTATTTGACAGCGGCGACGTCACCACCCAGCGCAACCGGTTCAACACAGCATTCAAATCCCTGACAGTGCCCCTGCCAGCCTTTGACGCCACCGCACCGATGATCAACAGCATCAGCATATGCAACTTGAAAAACCCGGGGGGAGCAGCCTATGCCCACATCGCTGTCAATGCCACAGCCCCACGGAGTACCCTGACCCAGATTCTGGTAACCGGGCCTGGAGGCTACAGCCAAGACGTGCTGGCGGTCGGGCGCTATTACCCCGTCAACAACGCCTATGTCCATGAAGTACCAGGAACATTGGCCAGCGGACTTTATACCGTAACAGTCACGGACACGACCGGCAAGAGCGCCAGAGGATTCATGTATGCTCCCGCTGCCCATGCCCTGCCCAGGACCGACTTTAAAACGTTCTACAATGATCTGGAGCCGAACGGGGACATGAGAATTTCCTGGGCGCCGGTTGTCAGCGATGTTCCGGTCTGGTATTCGTTCTGGCTGTTTGCTGCTACACAAGACCAGGATGGTGACGGCTTGGTCGACTTGGTCTATGAGGGAAACAATGCTCAGCAATCGAGTTTCGTTATCCCGGCCGCGACTCTCCTCCAAATGCCTCATACCTCATTTATGGCAGAGGTCATGGCAACAGACGGCAGCGATTTTTCCGTCATCAACAATGCAAGCCAGTCAGTTATTTTCGGAGCCGAGTCTCCAGGGACCAACGATTATGCCACGCTTGCTGATACTGATAATGATGGCTTCGCCAGCAATATCGATCCAAACGACTTCAATCCGTTGATTCCGGCGGTATATCCCTTCTATACCGCAAACGATGGTCTGGCTACAGCGGTTATCGGGACCTCTCCCCTGAGTGGAGCCAGTGGCATTTCCACTTCCGGGAACATCAGCGTGTCCTTCAACAAAGTTATTGACCAACGAACATTGCCGGCCAGTTTCTCACTCAATAACGGTGCTACCGGGGCGCTGACCTACAACCCGGATACCCGCACGGCGACCTTCATTCCAACACCCCCCCTGCTGACGGGGACAACCTATACCGCAACGCTCTCCACGTCATTACGCGACCAGGCAGGCAACTATCTGAGCGCGCCTTACACATGGAACTTCACAACCTCCGGCAGCCTGCCAACCCTCTCGGTCACAATCGTGGGCGGCGGTAATGTCAGCAGCGATAGTGGGAGTCCCGGCATCCATGGCACTGAGCCGGGAACCTATTCAAGCACCTACCCATGGAATAGCCCGGTTACCCTAACCGCTTCGCAAAAATACGGTTTTGATTTCAGCGGATGGGGTGGTGATGGGACCTGCGCCGGCAACACTCTCACCTGCGATTTATTCATGACATCGCAGACCAGAAATGTGACCGCCACCTTCACGGAACAGAAAAACATCAAAAATGGCGCAAACTTCTACGGAACCCTCGCATCGGCGCTGCAACCGGCGGCACTGGCTAACAACGATGAACTGCGCCTGAAGTCATTTACCTTTGTGGAAGATCCGGTCTTCAACGTACCGGGAATGTCCGTATCCATGAAAGGCGGCTTCATCGACACCCTCTTTACCGACGACTCGGGTACAAGCGTCATCAGCGGTAAACTGACGATCCAGAGCGGAACACTAACCGTGCGGAAGATCGCCATAAAATAACCTGCCAGGTTCACAACTTCACTCCCCCTATTTCAGAGTGCTCCGCCGGATTCCCGACGGGGCACTCGCGTCTCAGCCAGACGACTCCTGCAGGAGATTCCCGCAGACTGACCCGCAAGCAACCTCCTCGAATCACTGCCTTCTCTCCCCACACCACCCGCGTAAACCACCCACTTCAATTGTAAAAGTATTGTAAAACAACACTTTACAGCTCTCTATTTCCGGCGCGTTCCTCTACAATGAATAAAACAATGCCGTACACACCCAAAGGAGAGCACCATGTCGCACCTCCCACCCGCACATCATCCCCGCCATCCCCTGGCAACCAAAGCCCGAGTCCTGCTGTCGAGTGTCTTCGGACCCTACAGCCAGGATGACCAGTATGGAAGCCGTAAAATCAACCCCATGGAACTGTACCAGAACCAGGTCACCCGTCTCCAGGGCGGCTTCTCCCTGCGCATGTTCCACCGTTCCTTCGGTCTGATGATGATTCAATCCAATATCGATGCCCCCTGCACCCTGCTGGATTTCCCCACCCTGGAGCGTTTCGAGCAGGAAATCAGCACCAACAGCTACGACGTGATCGGCATCAGCGGCATCATTGCCAACGTAGGCAAGGTGGCCAAGATGTGCCAGCTGATCCGCCGCCACCAACCGGGAGCAACCATAGTTGTCGGAGGCCACATTGCCAACAAGGAGGCGCTGGATCAGTTGATCGATGCGGACCTGATCGTGCGCGGCGAGGGAATTCGCTGGTATCAGCGCTACCTGGGCCAGAATGACACAACTCCCATACAACACCCCAAAGTGCTTTCCGGTTTCGGTTCCCGCATCCTGGGTATCGACATCAGCGACGCCCCGGAGCGGACGGCGGCGATCCTGATACCCTCGGTCGGTTGTCCCATGGGGTGTAACTTCTGCTCCACCTCGGCCCTGTTCGGCGGCAAGGGGCACTTTATCAATTTCTATGAAACCGGCGATGAGCTCTATAACGTCATGTGCGAGATCGAGCAAGCCCTCAAGGTAAGCTCATTCTTCGTCCTGGATGAGAACTTCCTCCTGCACAAGAAAAGGTCGCTGCGACTGCTCGAGCTGATGGATGCCAATAATAAGAGTTGGGCTCTGTCCGTATTCAGCTCGGCCAGGGTACTGAGATCCTACACCATGGAACAGTTGATGGGACTGGGAGTCAGCTTTGTCTGGATGGGACTTGAAGGAGAGGACAACGCCTACGACAAGCTCAAGGGTGTCGACACCCTCGCCCTGGTGGGGAATCTGCAGGCGCACGGCATCCGGGTGCTGGGATCGTCGATCCTCGGCCTGGAGAACCACCGTCCGGAAGAGATGGGCGCAATCATCGACTATGCCATTCGCCATGACACGGTCTTTCATCAGTTCATGCTCTATACCCCTATTCCCGGCACACCGCTTCACGAAAAGCACCAGCGGGAGGGCAACCTGTTGCCCGAGTCCCAATTTCCCATTGCCGATGCCCATGGCCAGTATCGCTTCAACTACCGCCATCCCCACTTTAAACACGGAGAGGAAGAAACTTTTCTGCTGGATGCCTTCCGCCGGGACTTCGAGGTCAACGGCCCCAGCCTGCTGCGCCTGATCCGGGTTCTG
>JACAAY010000016.1 GCA_013377095.1 Desulfuromonadales bacterium | reverse complement strand
ACTGTCAGCACTGTAATGAGAATCAGCAGGAAAACTGAGGAAAGCATAAAAAAAACGTCAAGAGACTAAAAGGTGTGAACAAGCATCCTGGTTTGACCCACCATAGACGTCGAACCATGACCCATTCACATTTATATCATAATGTTTTTTCAACGGTATCAATTTACAGATGGGTCAATCAGGACGCCGATAGTGGGTCTGACTTCGACACCGATTCACAAAATGTTAACCCACCCGCAATACGACAGCAACACAGGCATGCTATGCTGCGAAAATGAGAGGACCTCAATGGGTACTTCGCTGACCTGAGAACCATGGTACCAGGAAGCCCAGCTTTTCGGATTTGACTCTCCACTTTCCGAAGCGGGCTAAACCATGACAAAACAAAAACAGCGCTGTATTCGCGTCATTCTGCTGGCATGTATGGCATCAGCAGTGCCAAACATGACATTTGCGGAACGGATTACTCTCCCAATACCAGCCACGATTGCCGAACAGCTGTCCAGGGGCGCGGTGCAGGACCTCATTGTCCTTTTCGATGACAGTGACATAGAAGCGGAGGCAGCAGCCCTGAGGCAGGGCGCCCAAATTGTTCATGACAACGACAGCATCCTGGCTTTCCGTCGTGCGCGCTACCGTTCTATCAAACAAAATGCGGTAGCAAAGACTCCCACCCGGGACATGGAAGAACTCCGGGATTTTGAGCAACTCCCCATGTCCTTTTTTCGCATCAAGAGCCGTGCCGCCCTTGATCGCCTCCTGGCTGACCCGCGTGTGCTGGCTGTCTATGAAGACCGCCCCATCTATCCTCACCTCAGCTACAGCCTGCCGTTCATCGGACAACCGACCATTTCAAACGCCGGTATTACGGGAAGCGGCCAGACGGTTGCGATAATCGACACCGGCATCGATTATACCCTCTCATCCTTCGGCTCCTGCACAGCGCCGGGGGTTCCATCGGGATGCCGGGTGGCTGCATCGGTTGATGTCACCGGGAACGGCGTAACCCTGAACCAGACCGCCAACAACCATGGAACAAATGTCGCCGGAATCGTTGCCGGAGTTGCCCCGGGGTCGCGGATTGCCGCAATCAACGCCTTTTCCAGCGGCTCTTCAACGACCACCTGGGTCTTGTCCGGTATCAACTGGGCTATCGCGAACAAGAGCACATACAACATCGGCGCACTCAACATGAGCCTGGGCGACAGTTCAAACAATAGCTCTCCTTGTGCTAACAAAACGACCAACCCCTTTCTCACCCCAATCAACAACCTTCGGACAGCCGGGATCATACCGGTGGCCTCATCTGGCAACAATGGCTTCACTGCCGGCATTTCAAACCCGGCCTGCACACCGGGGGCCATATCGGTGGGAGCGGTCTACGACGCGAGCTGGGGAGGCCCCTACTCCTGGGGAGGAACGCCACCGACCTGCACCGACACAACCGCGTCCGCCGCGGACAGAATCCCCTGTTTTTCCAACAGCGCCACCTTCCTGACCATGCTGGCGCCCGGCGCATTCATCACCGCAGCCGGCATCCAGATGGCCGGCACGTCCCAAGCGGCGCCGCACGTAGCCGGCGCCCTGGCAGTGATGCGTGCGGCCTATCCGGGTGACACACTTGACCAGTCCGTTGCCAGACTGACTGCAAACGGGGCATCCATCACCGACAGCCGCAACGGGATTACAAAACCGCGACTCAACCTGTTGGCGGCCATCGATTCACCAGCCAACGACCTGTTCAGCCAGCGAACACTGCTGAGCGGCGACACGGGCCGGGTCACAGCACACAACCTGAAAGCAACCAAGGAATCCGGGGAGCCCAGTCACGCCGGCAATTCAGGCGGCAAATCCGCCTGGTGGAGCTGGATACCGTCAATTTCCGGGACGGCATCCATTGACACCCATGGCAGCAGTTTCGACACCCTGCTGGCGGTCTACAGCGGCACGACCCTGCCTGACCTGAGCCAGATCGCAGCCAACGATAATGACGGCAGCTCGAACAATGCCAGCTCTGTCAGTTTTCCGGTCCAGGCCGGCAATGAGTACCTGATTGCGGTTGACGGCTTCAGCGGCGCCTCCGGAAAAATCGTGCTCAACTGGAGTCTGGTTCAGCAAGCCGATCTGGGCATTTCAATGTCCCAGATCCCTGCTTCGCCCGTGGCAGGAAACGACATGACCTACACGCTAACCGTAACCAACCATGGCCCTTCCCCGGCAACCGGAGTAATGGCAATCGATCAACTACCAACAGGGGTCACCTTTGTCTCCGCATCAACCGGCTGCAGCCAATCAGGAGAAACCGTTACCTGTAACCTCGGCGCCCTGGCGCTTGATGCAACCGCAATCATCCAGGTAGTCGTAAATCCCCCATCCGCCGGAGTGTTAACCAGTTCGGCGCAGGTCAGTTCGGCGGTCAGCGACCCGAACTCAGCCAACAACAACGCCAGTGTAATCGTAACGGCTACCGATCCGGCAATATCAGTTCCCGCCCTTTCGGGATGGTCTGTTTTGTTCGCCGCCGCATGCCTGTCTGGAATATTGGGATCGTTGAGCAACAGGCGCCGAACCGGAAACCGTTCAGAAGTGACGAAAAGGTTTTCGTGAACCGGATTTAGCCATCCGGGAGGAAGCCCCACAATATTTGCACAACATTAAAATGATCGCCATGTAACTGTAATAATTCTCTGCTATCGTGCACAGCAATTAGTACAGACGCAGAGACAGAACGGGTACTTGTCTGACCTGATACCAGGCACCAGAAAGCCCGCAAAAACTCGCAGCATTCGAGTTTTTGCGGGCTTTTTTTATGTTCGATTCCTGCAGGACTGTTCACACTTCCCTCAGACAAAACCATACAGATACGACAGTGACATTGCCAAACCCATCGCAAGGTGGGGACGGAAAGCCACGGGTCCCCAGAGGATAGCCGGGTTGCCTTTCAACGATGAAAGACGACCCGGCTTTTTGTTTTTTTTTACATCGAATGAAAGGAGGCGCTGGAACAGTATCTATCTTCCGGATGAACCGGTAACGAACATTCACTGATGATCAATGGGCTTTGACCTGCATGGCAGCCCAATCGACCCGATCGGTCACGTAGTCAGACAGCGTTCAAAACACAACTAAATAATGTCGTGAAGTCATTTCAGCAACATAAACCCACAACCAAGGAAGAACAGGAGGATCTAAGTGAAATTGATTACCAGTAGAAACGTGATGTCAGCCTGCGTGCTGACCCTGATCGCTAGCTCGGCTTTTGCCACGCCGTTCAAGTTCGGCGTCATGTCCGACACACAGTGGCCCAACTCCCCGGACAACAAAAACCCCAATGTGGCGGTCAACGTCATCCGGCACATCAATCAGGAGATGATCAACAAGGGTGTCAATTTTGTTGTACAGGTCGGTGACCTGACCGACACCGGTGGCACCAACAACATCAACATGGACGTCCGCGCCACCTTTGCGCAGGATCTCTACAACGCCGGCATCGGCTTCTATCCCCTGCGTGGCAACCACGAGAGCAGCGCGGCCAATGCCGTCAGGTTCCAGCAGATCTTCCCCCAGACCCAGAACTGCGTGAACAATCTGACTCCCAATACCGTGAATACGACCATCTACGGGACTCAGAACAACACAAACGGAACCTTCTGCGTTGGCACCACCGGTAGCTTTGCAACTGAAGCGACCATGGAAGGCCTTACCTACTCCTTCGATTACGACAACGCCCGTTTCGTCTTCGCTGACCAGTTCACAAAACCGTCCGGCACTGCAAAATCGAATCTTGACCAGACCGACATAAACTGGATCGGCGACCGGTTCGCCAGCCGTCCGGCCAACACACATGCCTTTTCCTTTGCCCACAAAGGGCTGGTCACCGAGAACCATGCCGACAACATGTTCAACAGCAGCAATCCCACAGCCAATCAGGCCTCCATGGATCTGATGGAATCTTTCATGCAGAAACTGCAGACCGCCGGAGTGCGCTACCACATGGGCGGACACGACCACATGCATAACCGCGCCATCGTTAAAAGTCCCCCAAGCACGACCAATCCTGCGGGCGGAGTTTACAAGCTGCAGAACATCATTGCCGCTTCAGATAGTTACAAGTTCTACATTCCACCTGCACAAACAACTTTCAATGGCCAGTCGGCATTTCGCTCTCTGGAGACTCCAATCTCTCAGGAACTCTTCACTGTTGGCTATTACATTTTCACTGTTGATGGGCCGAAAGTTACTGCCGATTATTATGCCATGCCCAACGGCTGCGGCGGCGATTGCGATCAGACCTACGACGTGATTCCCTACGCAGGCAACACCCCGACAGTCTATCCCTTCGGCTCCACCACCCCGATCGCGTCCTACAGCGACCCCGTTCCATTCACCAAGCATGACACCTTCGGCTACAGCCTGAACGGCAAAGAAGTTCTCGTAGCCCAGGGTGGCAGCTATGCCCTGACCGATGACACCACCAAGGCGGTTGCCAACGGCGAAACTGGTTACAAAGGCACCACAGCGGCCATCCTCAACGGCAAAAACAACAGCACCGGCAAGGACTTCAACCTCCGTTCGCTGACCAAGAGCATCAATACCGGCTGGACTCCCGCCACTACGGGTCTGGCCAGCGATATCTTCACAATCTGGGGCATGCAGGACAGCCTTGCAACCAAACTGACTCCGTCCGGTGCTTTAGCCACAAACTACACATTCGTAGATCCCAACCTCACCAAAACCGACACGTACGCCCTGTCACTGTCGTTTGACCCTGCTATTACTGTGAACGCAGACTTCATCAACGCCGGCCACTCCGTCACCCTGAACATGAAGGATGCCAACGGCAACTGGGTAAACGCAGCAGACCTGAATGTCGGTGGCAGGAAAAGATTCATTCTTGGTGCATATAACAGCGCTTACCCGCTGGGCACCTACGGTGTTGACGCAATAAACCACACCGCCTGGGCTGTCATCAATACCACCAACGGTCCTGCTGAATTCGCCGTTGTCCAGAAGTAATTGACACAAACTAACCAAATACAAATTCACAGGAGATAAGACAATGTTTAAGAAAATGATAGTAGTTGCTGCATTGGCAATCATTGCCATCAGCGCTCAGGTTGGGACTGCTAACGCAGCCCTGGTGAACGGTGATTTCGAGACAGGTGATTTCAATGGATGGACAGTAGACTCAATCAACAATTGGGCTATGGTGATAAATTCCGGCAGCCAGCATGCCGGCAATTTTGAAGCACAATTGGGAACTTATGGTACATCAGGCACCCTTACTCATGATGCTTTTGCCACCACAGCAGGTCAGGAATATACGGTGAGCTTCTGGCTTGCAAGCGATGGCTTGAATACCACAAACACCAATGTGTTTCAGGCGCTGTGGAACGGGCAGGCTCAGAACATCAATCCTGTCCTGAATCCCAATCTCTCTTCTTCCTATACCCAGTACCTGTTTACAACAATTGCTTCGGGTACCAGCTCAACAATCGCCTTCAACTTCCAGAACGATCCGAGCGTGTTCCACCTCGACAACGTTGACGTCACCCCCACCCCGATCCCGGCTGCTTTCTGGCTGATGGGTTCCGGCCTGGCTGGCTTGGCCGGCATCCGCCGGAAAAAGGCTTAACCAGTATGCGTGCCGTGGGCAGCTACGACAGTACCGCCCACGGCGCGTGTGCAGTTGAGAGGGAGAACAGGAGATGAAAATGAAGAGCTACAAAAAAATGATTCCTGCGGCATTGCTTGCGGTGACTCTGGTCTCCGGGAGCAATGTTGCCCATGCCGCGTTGGGGGTTGATTTCAATGCAACGACAAACCTCAACGAAAACGGTGGTCCGTCTACCTTTGGCTCCACTGATTCCGCGGCGGACAAATACACCGTTGTGGGATGGAGTTTCAGAGCCAATACGGATCTCTATCTCACCAGGCTGGGAGTCTATGATTCCGACAAAGACAGATTGCACAATGAAGATCACAAGGTAGGGATCTGGTCAGCCAGCAGCCAGAGCAACCCGCTGGCTACCGCCACGTTGAGTGAACTGAAAGGAAACCAGCCCACTGCCTCGGCTATCGGTCAGGCTCTGTTTCACTGGAGCGACAACCTCACCACCCCAATTATTCTTCACAAGGGGGAAACGTATTACGTGGGGGCGACCACGTACTCGGGCGCGCCGCTTTCTTCGGGAAGCATGTCTAATACCAGCGATTTCGATTACTTCGCCGCTTTCAACGATACGGATGGACTCAACGTTTCGGTGAACCAGAACATCACCTATCTCGGAAATGCCTATGCCATCGGGCATGACATGACGAACAGCCTTATATTCCCTGGTTCCGTCTGGACAGACCCTGCTACTGGTCAGCCTGTGGTCCAGTACACCGTCGGCGCCAACATCGATGTCACCCCCACTCCCATCCCGGCCGCGGCATATCTGCTCGGCTCCGGTCTGCTGGGGCTGGCGGGAATCAGAAGGAAGAACGGATAAACAGCAATGTAGATTGAAGCAAAGGAGGAAACGATATGAAGAAAATGGTTCTTGCTGCATGCCTGGCAGTGACACTGGTAGCGGCAGGGAGCGCGAATGCTGCTCTTGTATCTTTCAACGGTGGTCTTACAGGGTCATCATACGATCCCTATCCCGACCCTTTCCTGCCGCTTGAGAAGGATGGCAGCATCGCATTAACAAAGTTCAACTTGTCACAGGGGACTCTAAACAGCGTCACTCTCGACCTGTCATCGGTTTTCGATTATGTGACAAAGTTTGAAAACAAATCACCAAATAGCGGCAGTACTATCACAAAAAGCCTCGACCAGCAGTTAACAATTGGTGGAAATCTCTTGGACACCGGAAAGGTGAACTACACCAGGAACTGGACTGTTCAGAAATTCGATAACGTAATTGATTACGCGGGGACATCCGGTTTCACCGTTTCCGAGAGCAGCGGCTCGACTTCTGTACATCTCACCCTTACCGGTGCTGCCATGGCTTCTTACATCGGCACAGGCAACCTGTTGCTCGATGTCTATAGCCATGCAAGCTTTACCGGAGGGTTCACTGGTGGTAATGGTGACTTCCGTAACACGCAGAACTTTGTAACTTCCGCAACGGTAACCTACGATTACACACCCACCCCGATTCCGGCCGCCGCCTGGCTGCTCGGCTCGGGTCTGATGGGACTGGCGGGAATCAGACGAAAAAAGGATTAGTAACATCTCGGGCGGAATCGAAAGGTTCCGCCCTTTTTTCTTCAACATCAATTTAAGGAGATACATCAATGAAATCCATATTTCGCACCCTTGCAACCGCCATGCTCGGCGTTGTCTGCTACGCCGGAGTTTCCTTCGCCGCAACCGCCATCGACTTCACCGGCACAACGATCGACTGGAACGACGGCAACAACTATTCACTCGGATGGAGCTTCACCGCCAAAACCGACCTGTATGTCACCTCCCTTGGCGTCTATGCCGCTCCAGAATTCGGCACCGGCAACCGCGTCTTTCTTGACGACACCACCAACAGGACCCACGCTGTTGGTATTTTCGACTCCAACCAGCATTTGATCGCCTCCACCACTGTAAGCAATGCCGATTCCCTGAAGGGCTTCTTCCGCTATCACGACCTTGGCAACAAGGTTTCACTGACCGCTGGCGCCACCTATTATATCGCCGCGGCAATGGGCGCTGACCAGTTCACCTGGAACACGACCGACTTCTCGGTAAATCCGAACATCACCTACAATGGCAGTTACTATGCCGCCAATCCCAGTGCTACCCTTACCTTCCCGGAAACTGCCGATGATCTGACCCTGGTAACAAACGGCACCTTCGGCCCCAACATGGATGTCACCCCCACTCCGATTCCGGCCGCCTTCTGGCTGCTCGGCTCGGGACTCGGCATGCTCGGAGCGGTTCGCAGGAAAAAGTCGTAACAGGCATATCTTGATGAACTCGCAAAAAAGCAGGACAAACCAAAACCATGTATCTCACCCGCTCATTACATGCGCTAGAGTTCACGGAGACAACGAATATTCCGGTTACATCCAGTGGTCTTCGCATTTCTCTGTGCACTCCGAGAGAGACCGGTTTTGTGACAGTTGAATCATATCCCAGTTTTTGAATAACCATCACATATTGACCATTAATGACTAACTTATTGGAGGATATCAATGCAAAACAGTTTTCCCATAATGAAGAAGCATCTGGCCTCGGCAGCCATCTCCGCGCAGCTGCTGGCCTTCGGCGCTGGCGCCGCCTGGGCCGTGCCGGCCGCCAACCTTAAAGTAAAGCTCCTGGCGATCAATGATTTCCATGGCCAGTTGTCCCCCAAGACCGTCAGCGGCCGGCCGGCCGGCGGCGCGGCGACCCTGGCCTCGTATCTGAAGAGCGCCCAGACCGGCATGGAAGACCGCAGCATCATTATCAGCGACGGCGACTTCATCGGCGCATCGCCAGCCAACTCGGGCCTGCTGCAGGACGAACCGGCGATCCAGTTCCTCAACACCCTGGCCAATTCCTTTTGTGCTCCTACAAGATGAACTCCCGCTGCAACGTCGTTGCAACCGTAGGGAACCACGAGTTCGACGAGGGTGTGGCGGAACTGTTCCGGATGCTGAACGGCGGCAACTTCGCCAAAGGGCCATACATCGAGAACCCCTTTTCAGGCGCCCACTTCCCCTATGTTTGCGCCAACGTAATCAAGGACGGTAAAACCCTCCTGCCACCGTACGTGATCAAAACAATCCGCAATACTCCGGTCGCCTTTATTGGCGCCATCCTCAGGGACACCCCGAGCATCGTTGCCCCGGCCGGCGTGGCCGGTCTGACCTTCCTTGATGAGGCCGCCGCCATCAACAGTTATGTTCCTGAACTGCAGGCAAAGGGTGTCAAGGCAATCGTCGCCCTGATCCATCAGGGTGGCGCAGATGTCAACAACATCGTCAGCAAGCTTGACGGCGAAATAGACGTTGTCATTTCCGGACACACCCATACGCTAACCAATACCCTGGTCAAGAATGCCGCCGGAAAGGATGTACTGGTCACCCAGGCATACTCCGCCGGAACAGCCTTTGCCAATATCGACCTAGAGATCGACCCTTTCAGCAAGGATATCGTCAAGAAGTCGGCCAGCATCATTACCACCTACGGCGATGTTGCTCCGGGCAATGCCCCTGACGCCACGGTTGCCGGGATCGTGGCAACCGCCGACAGCATGGTTGCCCCGATTGTCAACGTAATGGTCGGCGAAACCTCGTCAGCTATCACCGCTTCCCAGAACTCGGCTGGCGAATCGGCACTGGGTAACCTGATCGCCGACGCCCAGCGTGCCTATGAAGGGACCGATTTCGCTTTCATGAATCCGGGCGGTATCCGCGCCGACCTTAATATGGGCACAGTTACCTGGGGCGAACTCTTCACCATCCAGCCTTTTGGTAACCAGATGGTCAAGATGACCCTGACCGGCCAGCAGATCTATGATCTCCTCAATCAGCAGTGGCAGGTCAACCAGACAACCAAAGTTGTAACGACTAAAATGTTGCAGATTTCCGGACTTTCCTACAGCTATACCTACCATCCTTCCACCAAAATCGGCGTTGTCACAGAAGTGCGCAAGGGCAACAATCCGATCGACAAGGCTGCGATCTATACCGTAACCGCCAACAACTTCCTCTGGGGCGGCGGCGACGGCTTCACCGTGTTCACCAAGGGAGGCAGCCCGATAGTAGATGCCGCCGATATCGACGTTCTCGTGTCTTACGTACAGGGACTTCAACAACCTTTTTCAGCAGCCATCGAGGGCCGGATCGTTCGTAGCGATTTCGCCTCTCCGTCTGCGACAACCCAGTTCATATTCACCTCCGATGCCCATTATGGCATCACCAGGCCCAGCTTTAACGGCGCCAGCAACGTGGACGCGCATACCGTGAATGCCGCGCTGGTTGGAGTAATGAACAGCCTGCCGACGGTAGCGCTTCCCTGCTATGACGGCGGCGTCAAGGCCTGCGAGACGGTGGGCGCAGTAGATTTCGTCGCCGAGAACGGCGACATCGCTAACCGTATGGAGTCGGGCATTCAGAGTGCGGCAGCCTCGTGGTCCCAGTTCGAATCCGACTATATCAACGGAATAACCCTGAAAGACCGGAACAATAATCCTTCCGCCCTGTACATCGTTCCGGGCAACCACGACGTCACTAACGCCGTCGGTTACTACAAGACGATGAACCCAACCTTCGACGCCACCGCATACATCAATATCTACAACCTGATGCTAAAGCCAACCACACCGCTAACGAATGCGGGTTTCATCGGCGCTTCCGCCGCTGACGCCGCCGCCAGCTATGCTAACAACAAGGTCTATTACTCCAAAGACATCGGCGGTGTGCACTTCGCCTTCATCACCATGTGGCCGGACAGCTCTGCAAGGGCATGGTTGGATGCGGATCTGCAGAATGTCAGCGCAACCACACCGGTCATGCTCTTCACCCATGATCAGCCGGATATCGAGACCAAGCACCTGATGAACCCCAACGGGACCCATAGCATCAACTCCACCGATAAGTTCGAGAATCTGGTCTATGGCGAAGGCGGCGGCTATGCCAGCGTCACCTCGATCACCGGCGCCAGCACGGCCGAGCAGGCCGCCCTGGCCGCATGGCTGAAGAACCACAAGAACATCGTGGCCTATTTCCATGGTAACGACCATATCAACGGATACTATACCTACAGCGGGCCGAACGCCGACATCAGCCTGAATGTCTTCCGGGTCGACTCCCCCATGAAGGGTATAGCCTCCATAAATGACCCGAACCAGTTGGCGTTCAAGGTCATTTCCATCGACCCCGCCGCACAAAACATGACCGTGCGCGATTACATGTGGTACACCAAAACCTGGGGCGCTTCCACCACCGTATCGCTCGCTCCGCGAGCAAACTAGCGTTCAAACCAGAAAACAAGGGTAATTTAAAAGAAATCAACTCACGCTTCCCGGCACAAGCTATTCAGCGGCGCAGTACACCGTCGGCGCCAACATCGACGTCACCCCCACCCCCATCCCGGCCGCAGCCTGGCTGCTGGGTTCGGGTTTACTTGGTCTGCTGGGCTTCAAACGGAAAAACGGATAATGGTTGTTTCGTTGGCGGGACCGTTGCCGGTCCCGCCATTTTCACCTTATCAAATAGTAGTGAAGCCTGTTCCACCAATCACCATGTAACCGAACCGTGACGTGACAGCAGGTATCGTTTTTGGCATCCTGACAATAGAAAACATGCATGGCACCACGAACTGACAGTACATACAGGATTTTATCGAATCCACCTCCACAAGCTGTACAAGGAGCGCATCCATGAGTATTCACGTTCAGGAGCACAATGAACCATCCCTGCTGCCCCGTAAAAATACGCTTATGACCCAGAACATTCATTTCTGCGTAATTGTCAATCAGTGGTGCCGCGGCTTGTCGGCATCGGGTAAACCGGATGATTGCATCAACTGTGGAAGATGTGCACAACAGCCTGTTTAAAAAGTGTAGTCCATAGGTACCGGTGCGCCCTCTTGGTACGTCAAGAATACCCGTAGTCCCCTGCTTCAATCGCTGAGACAGGAAAAACGTGGCAGCACCAGATCTCGACGGAATGATTGCGCTCTATCCGGCTGAAGAAGCCAGCTTGCGAAAATCGGGAGCCAGGCGACCGTTGAACAGGTCGCAAGCAAGGTAGTAGCGCAGGTCGGAGAGCTTGAGAAGAGTTGCGGCGGGGTCAGCGAGAACGTCACATATGGCGGTGACGGGTCGAGAGAACAGATCGGCAAAAGGGCCGAGAAGCTCCGACGGATCGCGGAAACATTCCCAGTCACACTGTCTGCATGAAGGGGACAGGGGAGACTTTTTCAGGTCCAGATTCCAAAATTTACCCAGATTGTCATTTCCGCGGTAGCCGCAGGGGTAGGTGTCGCCGCTTGCCGCGTCGATGAAGAAGAAATCGCTCCCACCGCGGCAGGGCTGGCAGTTGTCGCCCTGACCTGAGTGCTGACGCTCCAGCGCACGGAGGGAACTCAGGGGCGAGAAGATCCTGATCCGCGACCTGTATTCGGGGATGGTTTCGCGGAGCGCATTCAGGATGACCCTGGTCTCTTCGGCGGTGAACCTCACCAAGTCGTCATCGGCGGTGGCTTCATACACCGCTGCGAGAGACTCGCCACTGACCTCAGCGATGCTCATGGGATAGCAGGCATTGGCAATGGTGAAGCCCATATCGATCAGGCGGGCGAAGAAATTCCTGAATCCGGCGCGATAATCGTCTCCGTCCACGGGCCGGGAAAGTCCGTTTGAATCATGTCGAGGTGGGCAGACGTTCCTGGTGATCCCCAGATTGGCGGAGGGATAGATTCCGCGTTCATGAAAGATGGGGAGCGCCTTCTCGATGCCCCTGATCACGCCGGGCAGCCCGCGCATCCGTTCGTGAACCTCTGCCAGGGATGAATCAACGCTGATCCAGAAGTTATGGAGAGTGGTGGCGGCCAGGGCGTCGGCCAGCTCCGCGACCCGCCCGAGGAAGCCGGGCCGGTTGTGGTCCATGAACATAAAGCCGTTGGTGCCGGTGCGGATGTAGGGGATTCCCGCTGCGCCGGCATGCTTGATGAGGGTGATCAGTTCCCGCTGGAGGAGAAAAGGTTCGCCGCCGGTCAGGGAAAGGGCACTGACCCCGGACGCGGCGGCATGGTCAATGATCTTCCTGCCGTCATCCAGGGAGAGCGTTGAGCGGCGGAAAGAAGAGCTGCGCCTCATGCCGCACTGGGGACAGGAGGCGTTGCAGTGATCGGTCAGCTGGATGATCAACTGGCCCGGTATCCTGCCGCGGATGAATGATCCCAGCTGACGGAACATGGAAACCTTTTTCCCAATAATTGTCATGACAAGCTCCTGATATTTTCTTCACTGTAACATGTCATTGTTTCCGTAATGTGACGGTTCGGAAAATATGAGGGAGACCCTCTATCCAGTAAGAATCAAACTTCATAATTTCCCAAATCGTTGGAATTCCGCAATGTGAATGCAACAATCATATGATAGTGTTCTCACGCTTTCAAATAATCTTGATTTCGATGACTCTTAAACAATGAGGGAACTTTGCCGACCTGACCCATCAGGCCCCGGAAAGCCCGGACCATTGAGCGCCTATGCTCGGTCCGGGCTTTTTTTATTTCGGTTACAAACCACCTTGTTTCAACAGGGAGAGAGGAGACTTAGAATGCAGACCAACATGCAAACAAACACCGACCATTTTATGATGACTGATTTGTCCCACGTGAGAAGCTGCGGCCAATTCCGCAAGAATGCCTGCAGGACCAGAACCCTGGTGGATGATTTCTATCTGTGCCAGACCAATCCCGCAAATTGCGAACACGCTTTCCCATTTGGGATCAATTATTTATGTAGATCTTTGGAACGTCATGAATATTCAAGGTAGTTGAACATTAAAAAAAGGGAGAACAGGGGATGAAAATGAAAAAAGTATTGGCGGCATTTGTAATGGTAGCAGCATTGGCAGGTGCAGGTTCGGCAAACGCGGCTCTCTATATCAGCCAGATCTACGGCGGTGGTGGGTCGGGGCAAACATCCGTAACCTACAAGTATGATTACATTGAACTGTACAACAGTGGGACAACAGCTATCGATCTATCAAGCTACTCCATTCAGTACGCCAGCGCTACCGGGAACTTTGCTTCAAACTTAATGCACTCGCTGAGCGGCACTATCGGAGCAAATAAATATTATCTCATTCAAGAGTCAACTGCGGCTTTAGGTGGTTCTCCTGGGACAGCCGGTGCAGAACTGCCTGTTACTGCTAATTTGCTGGGCAAGTTGAATCTCAGCGGAACCGCCGGAAAAGTGGCTCTGGTAAGTTCCTCGACTGTAGTTCCCGGTACGGGTTCGACCGGAGGCTATGTCGATTTGATCGGATACGGTACATCCGCAAACTTTAACAACAATAAGCCAACAACCGCCAATCTGTCACTTACGACAGCAGTTTTTCAGAGTAACAACGGCACGCTTACCACTGGAGCGACAAGCCTCCATCAACAAATCGATTATAATTCCACCCCCACGCCCGTCCCCGCCGCAGCTTGGCTACTGGGCTCCGGCCTGCTGGGTCTTGTAGGGATCAGGAGACGGAAGGTTTAAGCGATTTTCAGCGCAGAGTCAATGCCCGCCACGTTATATTAAGGCCATGTTGCCATTGGGGCTGACGACTTCCAGCTGAAAACGCCCGGGCCGGAGCTGTGACTCCGGTCCGGGTAATCTGTTCATCATTCCAGTTGGAGCAACAAACTCTGGGAGGAAAGATTCACATGTGTCACACAACGACAGCGTACCTATTGACGGTGCTCTTAATGTCCTGTCTGTCCCAATTCATGAGGTAACGGTTTCTTCGCACCCTGAACACCCATACTCAATCAGGATTTCAGCGACGAGTCAATGCCCGCCACACAATGAATAGGGCCATATTGCCACCGGGGACGACGACTTCCTGCTGAAAACGGCCCGGACCGGAGCTGTGACTCCGATCCGGGTTTTTTGTCAGAAGCACTTTTTCGAATACAATTCGACGAACCATAAGGAGAACGATTCATGACATTATTTAAAGACTACAGGACAGGGTGCGGTCCCCGTTCCCTGCTGCGCCTGACGGCATTCATGCTGGTCATGGCGTTCGCCTGTCCGGCCTTTGCCGCCTCGCCGGACGTCGTCATCAGCCAGGTGTACGGCGGTGGCGGCAACAACGGCGCCACCTACAAAAACGATTTTATCGAGCTGTTCAACCAGGGCACGAGCCCGGTCAGTCTCAACGGCTGGTCGGTGCAGTACGCCTCGGCAACCGGAACGTCCTGGCAGGTGACAAATCTTTCCAATGTCACGCTGCAGCCGGGTCAGCATTACCTGGTTCAGGAGGCCGTAGGCGCAAATGGCACGGCTAACCTGCCGACACCGGACGCAACAGGCACCATAGCCATGAGCGCAACCGCGGGCAAGGTAGCGCTGGTGACAAACACAACCGCTCTTTCATGCGGCAGCAGTTGCGCAACCAACGCTGTCGTACGTGACTTTGTAGGCTTTGGCACGACAGCCAACAATTTCGAGGGCAGCAGCTACGCGCCAGCGCCGAGCAATACCACCGCAGTCCTTCGCGCAAGCAACGGCTGCACCGATACCGATAACAACTCTACTGATTTCTCAGCCGGAGCGCCCAATCCGCGCAATACGGCCTCAGCATATACCTATTGCTCCGCCCCGGTTAACGGAACCTGCGGCGCCGACAACGGCCAGACCCTTGCAGCGGCCGCTCCGGCCAATCTCTGTACATCCGGATCGGTTTCGGCTGTCGGGGGAAGCGGGCATCCGTGGTCATGGAGCTGTAGCGGCCTCTATGGCGGGACCACCTCCAGCTGTTCGGCCACTATCCAGAGCTATGCCCTGAATTTCTCCACTGACGGCAACGGCACTCTCAGCGGTGCGGCTGCACAGACCATTGACTACGGCGCATCTTCATCAACTGTTACCGCGAATAACAATAGCGGCTACTCCTTCCTGAACTGGAGCGGAACCAATGGTTTCGTCACAACCACGGCCAATCCGCTCACCGTCAGCAATGTCACCGCCGCCCAGCAAATCACAGCTCATTTCACCGCTGCGCCCGTCAACGGCGCCTGCGGGGCCGACAACGGCCTGACCCTGGCGGCAACGACGCCGGCCAACCTCTGCTCGGCCGGCAGTTCATCAAACATCAGCGGCAGCGGCCATCCCTGGAACTGGAGCTGCGCCGGCGCCAACGGCGGCACGACCGCCAGCTGTTCGGCCACCATTGCGAGCTACACCCTGAACTTCGTCACCGGCGCCAACGGCGCCCTGACCGGAACCACCACCCAGACGGTCGATTACGGCGGGTCTTCCACTCCGGTCACCGCCACCGCCAACAACGGTCAGACCTTTAAAAACTGGACCGGCACCAACGGATTCACCACAACCACGGACAATCCCCTGACGGTCAGCAACGTCATTGCCAGCCAGACCATCACCGCCAACTTCAGCGGCTACATTTCCATCTTCCATGTCAACGACACCCACGCCCGACTGACGCCGCATAAGTGGGTCATTCCTGCTCACGGCGCAAGTACGCCAGTTTTCGAGGAGGTGGGAGGCGCGGCCCATTTGGCCGGCAAGATGCTGCAGCTCACGGCGGCAAACCCCAACTCGCTTGTCATCGACGCTGGCGATATCTCCGAAGGCAACCCCATCGGCGACATGAACGGCAACGGCAGCATGACCCAGTTCTACACCCTGCTCTCCGGCAAACTGCTGACCCAGCGCGGCCGCGGCATGGACGCAGTCGTCGTCGGCAACCACGATGTCCGCGATGTCAACTACATCAGCAACCTCGATGCGCTCAGGAATTCCGGTGTACCGGTGGTGTCGGTCAACGTCCGGGATATCTCAACCCATCTGCCGCATTTCGCCCCCTATAACATCGTGACGGTCAACGGCGCCAAGATCGGCATCCTCGGCTACACCACCCAGGCGGCCGAAGTGGGCGCCTCACTGGCCAGCACGCTCGAAGTCGTGGACTGCGACTGGACCGGTACGACCGCACCCTGCCATCTGGCCGATTACGTCAACGAACTGCGCAATCCTCCAAACAGTGTCGACATCGTCGTGCTGGCGGCCCACATCGGCCACAGCGCCCTGGTGGATCCGGCCGCGCCGCTGCTGAAGGACGATGGTACGGCAAAACTCCCCGAGGTCGTGGTCAGCGGCCACTGGCACACCTGGGCGGACACCGTCTGGCAGCCGGAAATGCTCAATAACAAGACCATCTTCACCGAGTCCAGCAGCTACATGAAGTACATCGGTGAACTGAAAGTATCCGACACCGGCAGTTATGTCAGTTCGACCCAGCACGTGATCCGCAACGCCGACATAACCCCCGACCCGGACGTTCAATCCCTGGTCAACGATCTGACCGCCCAATACAATGCCGCGCACCCCGGCCACCCGGTGGACGAGGTCGTCGGCTACACCGCCGACAACCTGCTGCTGGACAACGCCATGAAGTGGTGGTCGGCGGAGGAGTACCCCTGGAGCGGCAACAACACCGCCGGCCAGTGGATCTGCGACGCCATGCGCTGGAAGTCCGAACAGCTCTTCGGACAGACCGACCTGGCCATCGAAGCGGGCGGCGGCGTGCGCGCCGACATCCCGGCCGGACCGGTCACCTATCTGCAGGTATACGAGACCTTTCCCTGGAACGACGACACCTTCTACCGCATCAACATGACCGGCCAGGAGATCGTCAATTTCCTGAAGACAACCAACATGGACGCCGGCTTCTCCAGCGCCCTGAAAGTAACCGCCAATGATGGCGTGGCGACCAGTGTCATGTTCTTCGCAAATGGCCAGTGGAGCCCAATCGACCTCAGCCACAGCTACACCGTGGCCATCAACAACTACATGTACGCCCACCCGCCTGCAGGCTGGACCTGGTCCGACACGGCTCCGCTCACCTCGACCTACCTCTGCCGCGAGGGGATCGTTGACTTCATGCGTCAGCAGCATCCCGACCAGGCTCACGCCTATCAGGTTGGCGGCCAACGCTATATCCTGAACACCGAGTTCTCCGGCGGCTACCGCGCCGTCGTCACCATGATGAACGACAACGACACCAAGCCAACCTTCGAGGACGCCTTCATCCGCTTCCTGGGCGCCACCCCGGAGACCGTTGCCCGCCGCGGCAGCGCCCAGGTTCCGGCCGACCTGGTCAACGCCGACGGCACGATCAATGCCGCCAACCGTCTGTCGGAAGCGGAACTCTACCGCAGCTACCTCGGTTTCAAGACCGGCGCTCTCAAACCGGGCGACATCATCGAAACCTGGGGCAAGGGGAGTTTCTACGGCGGCAATCCGGAGTTCGTGGATCAGGAGGGGGTCTATTCCGACGAGAGGGAGTTCATGATTGTCGGCCATGACGACAGCCTGGCCAAGCCGGTCTTCATGTCGTCCATCGCCTCCTTCTGGAACGACAATTACAAGAACCACTATGTACAGTTCCTGGCAAAAAAATCCGCGACAGCCAGTTCGGTCAGCGACCAGTACGGCCAGACGGTCAAACTGTGGGACGCCACCGGCTACGCCGCCAAGACTATCCCCGGCGCCACGGGCGACACGCTGCTGGTTTCCGGCGTACTGACCATGGAGAGCTACGGGTTCCGCTTCCGCTGCGACAGCGTCACAACAACCACCACCAGCTTCCCGGCAACCTCCGTGGTGTCATCCCGCGTCATCCAGACCCCTGCCGGCGCAACCGCATCGCCGCTGATCCTGACGGCAAGCGCTTCTTCCACCAGCGGAACCTACACACTCACACCGCTGGCTGATGCCCAGGTGGCCAGCGGCAATCCCTCCACCAACTACGGAACGTCCAACAATCTTTATATCCAGAGTTCCGCCAGCGGCTACGGCAATGAACGCGCCTGGCTGAAGTTCGATCTCTCCCCTATCCCGGCCGGTTCAACCATCACCGGCGCTTCCCTGCAACTCTGGAACTGGAAGACCACGGGTGCCGCACTGCCGGCCGAGGTACGCGGCGGCTCCGACGACAGCTGGACCGAGACCGGCGTCAATTGGAGCAATCAACCCGGCTTCGGATCACCTCTTGCCACCCGGACCCTCGTGGCCGGAACACCGAATGTCTGGTACAGCTGGGATGTCGGTTCATTCGTCCAGGGCAAATGGAGCGGCAACAAAATGGTCTCCCTGGTAGTCAAGCCGGCAAGCGAAGGTTCGACCGACACCACGGCGCCGAGCTACGGCTTTGACGCCAAGGAGTACGGCAGCAACGGGCCGGTGTTGCAGGTTACCACCCAGGCTTCCGGCGCAACGATCAACCAGGTGCAGTACTACTACCGCTACTCCGCCGACAACACAACCTGGGGGGCATGGACCGCTTCCGCAACCAGTACGACCGCTCCCTATGCGGCAACCTTTACATTCCCCCAGGGCCAGGGATACTACGAGTTCTACAGCCGGGCAACCGACAGCAACGGCAATGTGCAACCTGCTCCAGCGGCCGCCCAGACCGCAACGCACTACACTGCTACACCGTCCTATTATCCGACCGTCTCCATTGACAGTCTGTACCAGAAGTACGACGGCTCGGCCAAAGCGGTCAGCGTCACCACCATCCCTTCCGGCGCTTCCTACAACGTGACCTACAACGGCAGTTCAGCACCACCGGTGAATCCCGGGACCTATGCGGTGGTGGCAACCGCGACCATTTCCTATTCAACGGCCACAACCAGCGCCACCTTCACCATCGGCAAGGGTATCGCAACAATCAACCTGGGCAACTGGAGCTTCACCTATGACGGCGCGAGCAAAACCGCTCCGCTTTCCACCAATCCAACGGGGCTCCCTGTCTCCACGACCTACAACGGTTCCTCCACACCGCCGGTTAACGCCGGAACCTACAGCGTGGTTGCCACGGTCAACGACAGCAACTACCAGGGGAGCACCACCGGAACCCTGATCATCTCCCCGGCAGCGGCCACAATCACCTTGGGCGACCTGAACTTCACCGCCGATGGATCGGCCAAGAGCGTCACGGCCACCACCAATCCTGCCGGCCTTGGCGTAACCGTGACCTACAACGGATCGGCTACAGCGCCAACAGCCGCTGGCGACTACACCGTGGTCGCCACGGTCAGCAACCCCAACTACCAGGGGAGCGCCACCGCAACCATGACCATTGCCGAAGCGGGCAGCGGAGCCGCGGCAGTACCGGCAATCGGGCCATGGGGGATGCTGGTTGCGGTTGCGGGACTCTCGGGCGTCATGGTTCGCCGGCGCACGTCATAAACCGTAAACCCCAAAACAGCCCGCATTCATGTCTTGCGCATGATGCGGGCTGTTTTCGTTAAAACGGAAGGATAAAAACAGCGTTGGGAGGGAGATATTGATGGCAAATGCCGGGACTGGGTTAGAGTGTGGAGTCTGGAAGAAAACGCAAACACTTTTGATCATAGTGGTGCTTTTTATCAGTCTGATTACTCAAGTAGGGATGGCAGTTGCCGGAACCGACCAGTGGACGAGCAATGGGCCATACGGGGGTAGTATCAGCGCACTTGCCATAGATCCGAGCACCTCAACCATAATTTATGCGGGAACAAACACTGGAGGAATTTACAAAAGTACGAATGGCGGGAATAACTGGAGCCAAATCAACTCTGGTCTGACTAACCTAAATGTCAGCGCGGTTGCCATCGATTCAAGCATGCCAACTACCGTCTACGTGGGAACATCTGGAGGGGTGTTCAAGAGCACCACTGGTGGGGTCGACTGGAGTCCGACCGGCCTGATCTATGCCAACGTTTATGTGCTCATCATCGATCCGCTAAGCTCTGCAACTATCTATGCGGGAACTCGAGACGGGATATACAAGAGCACGGATAGTGGTTACAGCTGGACCCTTGTCAATAACGGTCTGAGAAACACGGAAGTCCATGCTCTTGCCATTGCTCCGAATGCACCTTCCACAATGTATGCAGGTACTCTCGGCGGGGTGTCAGTGAGCACAAACGGTGGAGCGAGTTGGAGTTCTACAAGTCTCTATCAATCTACATACGCACTCGCCATCGACCCAAGCATGCCCTCCACTATCTACGCGGTCAACAATTCTTACGGTGTGTACAAAAGCATCAATAGCGGCAGCACTTGGAGCCAGTCCAACAGCGGGTTGACCAACACCCAGGTATATTCGCTCGTTATCGATTCGAGTTCTCCATCGACGATCTTTACAGGGACCAATGGCGGCATATACAAAAGTACGAATGGTGGAGGAAATTGGAGCCAGATCAACACCGGACTGATCAGCACCATCACAAAAGCGCTCGCCATCGACCCACAGACAACAACCACTGTTTACGCGGGAACCAATGACGGGGCCTACAAAAGTTCAGGCGGCGGGAGCAGTTGGAGCCAGATCAATGCAGGACTGAGGAATTGTACAGTCAATGCGCTCGCCATCAATCCGGGAGTATCGGCCACCATATATGCCGGCACATCAGGCGGTGGAGTTTCAAAGAGTGTCGACAACGGGAATAATTGGAGCAGGATCAACTCAGGCCTGACCAATGCCGATGTCAGGGCGCTCGCCATTGACCCGGGCACGCCTGACATCGTTTATGCGGGAACTTATGGCGGTGGAGTGTACAAGAGTTCCAACAGCGGAACCAGTTGGGTCCAGATCAACAACGGCTTGACGAATACCGATGTCAGAGCGTTCGCCATTGCCCCGGGTACGCCTGCCACAGTATATGCTGGAACCTATGGTGGCGGGGTATTCAAGAGTACGAACGGTGGTACTATCTGGAGCCAGATCAACTCCGGACTGGGGTACAACTACGTCTATTCCCTCGCCATTGATCCGAGTACTCCTGCCAACATTTATGCAGGAACCTATGGCGGCGGGGTATACAAGAGCACGAACGGCGGCGGCAACTGGAGTCTCTTCAACTCCGGGATCTCCTCAAACTTTGTCCAAGCACTCGCCATCGACCCGCATGCGCCGGCCACCATCTATTCAGCAACAGATCGGGGGGTATTTAAAAGCACGAGCGGCGGGAGTGTCTGGAGCCAGGTCAACACCGGTTTGGCCAGTCAATACTACGTCAACGCGCTCGTCATAGATCCGGGCACAACGGCTATCATCTATGCTGGATCTGATCTCGGGGTAAACAAGAGCACAAATAGCGGAGCCAATTGGAGCCAAATCAGTACCGGACTGACAACTACCTATATAAATGCGCTTACTATCGATCCAAGCTCGCCAGCCACCATCTACGCGGGAACTAAAGGCGGCGGGGTATTTTCGTTCACTCAAGCCACGCAGATTAACGACGGCGTCTGCGGTCCCAGTAACGGTCAGTCGTTTGCCACAGCGCCATCAACCGGCCTTTGTTCTGTCGGCACCCCATCAGTTATTACCGGCTCTGGGCCATGGGCTTGGAACTGCCAAGGTTTAAATGGTGGCATTAATACCTCTTGCAGGGCCGAGGTGGTGCAGAAATTACTGACCGTCGCCTCCATTAATCCCGGAAGTGGGGTTACCCTTTCCCTGAACCCGGCCGATTACAACGGCAAGAGCAGCGCGTTGACCCAGTTCACAAGCTCGTATGCACTGGGATCAACTGTAACCCTGACCGCCCCGGCAAAAGCAGGAGGAAATTTCTTCAACGGCTGGTCCGGCTGCGATAGCGCCACGGGGTTACAGTGTAATGTCATACTTAACGCGAATAAAACTGTGACGGCAAATTATTTTACTCCTAAAATTCTGACAGTTACATCCACTAATCCTGCCAGCGGAACCACCATCACGGTCAGCCCATCCGACCTGAATGGCGCCACCAGCGGCGCTACCACATTCACCCGCAACTACAGCCAAGGCGCGGTTGTGACACTTACGGCCCCAGCTTCGTCAAGTGGCAACAATTTTGCCAACTGGAGCGGTTGTGACAGCAGTAACGGCACTTCATGCATTGTCACGTTATCAGCAGACAAGAGTGTCACTGCAAACTACACGGTTGACGTCACGGTTCGGACATCACCTTCAGGATTCGGTTTTTCAGTGGATGGCGCCAGCTTTACGGGTTCCCAAACGTTCAAGTGGGCTCCGGGGAGCATCCACACGATTGGTACAACTTCCACTCAGCCCGGGGGCTATAATTTCATGAATTGGTCCGATGGCGGAAGCTTGTCTCATGCCGTGACCGTACCGAATTCAGCGACAGTATATGAAGCCGACTTTGATAATAAGTATTTTGTTCCCACCGGCAATATGCTTTCAACGCGAAACGTATATGCGGCTACTTTGCTCGCAAACGGTAATGTGTTGGTTACCGGTAAGGACAGGAAATATGATTCTGGCGATTTGCGAAGCGCTGAAATTTATGCTGCGATGAGCGGCATTTTTACCGCTACCGGCAGATTGACTACCGTACGTACCCAAGCGACCGCGACCCTCTTGAAAAATGGAAAGGTTCTTATAACGGGAGGCGAACAGGCGGATCCAGGCTGTCAAACCTGTATTGTGGGAATAATCCTGAAAAGCGCTGAGTTGTATGATCCCGTTATGGGGGCTTTCAGCGCCACTGGCAACATGTCAGCCGGACGCGTTGGTCATACCGCAACGCTGTTGCAGAATGGGAAAGTTCTTATTACCGGCGGCGCAATAAATTATTCAGGTTCAGGTACAGGCGACGCGGAACTGTATGATCCCATTACGGGTACCTTCAGCTCCACTGGCAGTCTCAACACTCCACGTATCGAGCATACGGCCACCTTTCTTCCAAACGGCAAGGTTCTCATAGTGGGAGGACTCAGTGGTTCATCCCAGGGAATGAGCAGCGCCGAATTGTACGATCCGGATACCGGCGTCTTTACGACTACCGGCGGCCTCATCACCGGACGCCATAATCATACCGCTACGTTGTTGCCTAACGGCAAGGTGCTGATTACCGGTGGCAGGGTAACCGGTGACCCAACCACACTGAACAGCGCCGAATTGTATGACGTTTCTAGCGGCGTTTTCACCGCTACCGGCAATATGGTTTATTATCGCTTCAATCACACGGCTACCCTGCTCTCCAATGGCAGGGTGCTCCTCGTTGGCAGTGACCTTGGCAGTGGTTATGGCGCAAATGGGAACAGCAGTGCCGAATTATTTGACTCAACAACCGGAACCTTTAGAAATACCGCTAATCCGATAATTGACATGCCATTTTCTGCTCATACGGCCACACTCTTAACAAATGGCCACGTACTCGTAACCGCGGGTTATTTGGGCAGAGCCGAAATATTCGCCGATCCGGATCAAAAAGTCCTGACCGTTACAACCGTTAATCCTTCCTATGGTTTTTCGGTCACGGTCAGTCCGAACGACCTCAACGGTAACGGAAGTGGCGGCAACCAGTTTACCCGGGTCTATAACCTGGGAGAGACGGTTTCGATGACAGCACCGGCAACGTCCGGAGGCTCACCTTTCAATAACTGGGTTGGCTGTGACAGCTTCAGCGGCACACAGTGTACGGTGACTCTGAATGCCGACAGAACGGTGATGGCAAATTATGCCCCGATCACTGGTGATACATCCAAACAACTGACCATTAATTCCGTAAACCCACTGAGCGGAGTCGCCATCGGGATCAGCGCATCCGACAACTCTGGCGCTGGTGATGGCGTTACCCCGTTCACCCGCACCTATGTCAAAGGATCTACCGTATCTATTACCGCCCCCGCCATCCCAGCAGGAAACTACTTTCATGACTGGAGCGGTTGCGACAGCGTCTATGGCGCCAGTTGCACAGTCACCCTGTCAACCGACAAGAATGTTACATATTCAGCTAGAAATGGATGGACAGAAAGCAGCCTTCAAATACAGGCAGATATCATTTCCCTTGTCAGCGACCCGAGTACTCCATCCACGATCTATGCGGGAACCAGCCATAACGGAATATACAAAAGCACGAACAACGGAAATAGCTGGAGTAATATCGGCTTGATGGGAAAGGGATTAAATGTGCTCTCTATTGATCCGGCAACCCCATATAACATTTATGCGGGCACCGCTGTCGGTGTATATAAAAGCACCGATGGCGGAAACAGCTGGAGTCAGTTCAACACCGGTCTTCCTTGGGACGCCAAAGTCACTGCGCTTGCCATCGATCCGAACGCTACCGCAACCATCTATGCTGGAGTTACATCTGCAAATACTTCCGGGCGAGGGGTGTACAGAAGTACGAACGGCGGGAGCAGTTGGAGCATTACCGGCCTCACAGGCAACGAATACTTTCATATTTATTCGCTCGTTATCGATCCGACTACGCCGACCATCATCTATGCAGATTCATTCAAGAGTATGGACGGAGGGAATAGTTGGAGCCAGATGAGCGGCTTTCCCGCAGTCTACCCCTTTAACAATATTGCGCTCGCCATCGATCCGAGCGCACCGTCTTCCATCTATGCGGGATTTGGTGGAGTGGGGGTATACAAGAGTATGGACGGTGGTAACACCTGGTTTCTCAGCAGTACGGGAATGTTCTCCTCCAATAATGTGTATCTCGCCATCGACCCGAGCAAACCGTCACACATCTATGCGGGAACCGGCAGCGGAGTCTATAAAAGCACGAACGGCGGGAGCAGCTGGAGCCAGGTCAATACCGGACTGACGTCCACCAACATATCAGCCCTTGCCATCAATCCGACTGCCATCTATGCGGGAACTTATGGCAGGGTATTTTCCTTAAATCAAACAACATCGCCCCCAAATTATACTCTCTCCGTCACCATCACCGGATCCGGTACGGTCAACAGCATCACCCCCGGCGTTTCCTTCACCTGCGGCTCCGGTGTCTGCAGTCAGCCATATCCGGTTAACACCTCCCTGACCCTGGCAGCTTCGCCCTCGTCTGACTCTCTCTTCACCGGCTGGTCCGGAGCCTGCTCGAACACAACCGGTGATTGCCCGCTTACACTTGACACGGACAGAAGCCTGACCGCTACCTTCGGCGTCATGCCCCCACTACGGTTCCATGGACAACCACCCACCTATTTTGATACGTTGAAAGCCGCCCTGGACTCGTTGCTTGACGGTACCCCCGTGACTCTGGAAGGCCGGGCAATAGCTTTTTCCGGCGACTTTCAACTCAACAGGGCTGTTTCATTAACATTCAGAGGAGGGTTTGACGCCGCATACGAATCAAATCCCGGAATGACGACCATTCAAGGAGTACTGCTCGTGGCCAGTGGGACTCTGACAGTTGACAGGGTAGCACTACAATAGAGTGTGAAGAGGAGAAAAAACACCATGGATCGAATTACTTCAGCCGAAATCAGCCGGCGGGATCTTATCAAGCTGCTGGGCGCCGGCGCGCTGTGCGCCCTGATCCCCGGGGGGAGAGGCGAGGCCTCCCCTGTGCCAGCCTTTGAAGCAGCCAGGGGCAAGGGACTCATCTTCGTGGTCGGCGACGGCATGCCGCTCGGCGTGACCCGGGCCATGCATGAAATCCGCACCGGAATCTTCGGCCACAGCGACAGCAACCTCTACGCCCGGCTGCGTGATCCCGGCTCGTCGGTCGGATACATGGCAACCGCCAGCCTCTCCGGCATCGTCACCGATTCGGCGCCCGCTTCGGCAGCCTGGTCAACCGGCGTCAAGACCGCCAACAGGCTGCTGGCGGCCCTCCCCGATGGACGCCCCTTAAAGACCATCATGGAACTGTTGAAGGCTGAAGGATACGGCTGCGGCCTGGTGACCACCACCAGGGTCACCCACGCCACCCCTGCCGCCTGGGTCTCCCACCGCATGCACCGCGACCTGGAAGACGACATCGCCCTCGACCTGCTCGCATTTCAGCCGGATGTCCTTCTGGGCGGCGGCAGCGTCCACTTTGACGCTGCCAAACGCAAGGATGGCAAGGATCTTTTCGCCGATTTCGGCAAGGCCGGCTACGAGGTCGTCAGGGAGCGAAAAACACTCCAGGCCGCGACCGCCTCCAAGCGCCCCCTGGTCGGGCTGTTTTCCGCTTCCCACCTGGCCTACGCCGTTGACCGGCACAATGACCCTGAACTGGGCGCCAAGCAGCCCAGTCTCCCGGAGATGACCACCGCCGCGCTGCAGCGGCTCTCCAGCAACCCCCGCGGTTTCATCCTGCAGGTGGAAGCGGGCAGGATCGACCACGCCGCCCACTCAAACGACGCCTGGGGGTCGATCATGGATACCGTGGAACTGGACGACACCCTGGCCGTGATCAACGCCTATCTGGCCGCCAATCCCCAGACCCTGGTCATCTTCACCTCCGACCACGGCAATTCCGGCTGGGGGATAAACGGCACCGGTCCCGACTACCACGACGCCGCACAGGCGCTCCGCTCCTACGGAGCGGCCAAGGCATCGTTCGAGGTCATCATCAAAAAATTGAAGGGGAAGGGAACAGCCGATATCGCGGAGATTATCCGTGCGTACACCGGTCATGCCATCAGCCAGGCGGAAGCAAAGATGGTCTCCGAGGCCATGTCAGCCGATTTCGCACCCTATCCGGGTGACTTTATCTATCAGCCCGATGCCACTCTCGGCAAAATCCTCTCCCACAGCGATTCTGGAAAAAACGCCCGGGGTGAGCAGATTGCATCTGTCAGGCGCGGCAATGTGGGCTTCACCTCCTGCAACCATACCGCCGAAGACCAGCTCTTGCTGGCCTTCGGCCACAGGGCCCGCGATCTGGGGATGGACCGCCTGGTGGACAACACCTACCTGTTCGAGGTCATGTGCCGCTATTTCGGGATCAGTCATCGCAATCCGAGCATGACTTCCGACCAGGCCCGTCAATTCCTCAAAGTGTCGTCGGCCGGTGACTGGCAGCGCCATCTGCGGAAGCATATCGCCTGATAGGGAATGGCATGTCTCACGGGCGGAAGGCATGTCAAAGTGTTGCCTACTCGTAACATCACCGCAGTGAAAACATGCTCTATACTGTGAGCGTCCATGTACCCTAATCAAGCACTCATTCCCGAATCAGAGGCAGCGGTCCAGCCATCCTCACCTACCCCGGCCTGGCTCCGTTTCGCCCTGCTCTGCACCCTGTTCCTGCTGGCTGCGCTCTGGCTGGAGCCTTATTTTGCGCCGCTTTGCACCGCAACCGCAGCTCATGTGGGCGCGCTTCTGGATCTGGCCGGATTTGCGCCCCATGTCCAGGGCGACCTGATCACCCTGCCCGGTTTCTCCGTACGCATCGTCACCGAATGCACACCGCTCTACGCCTGTCTGCTGTACTGCGCTTTTGTCCTGGCGCAACCGGCTTCGTGGAGGCGCACACTGGCGGGACTGCTGATGGGGTCGCTGGTTCTGATTGTCGCCAACATCCTGAGGATTTCGTTAATCACGGCAGCCGGCCCAATTGTCTCCAGCCTTGTGTTCGATATTCTGCACGTCTACCTTGGCCAGGTCGCCATGCTGATACTGGTGCTGGCGGCGGCGCTGCTCTGGCTGAGATGGAGTAGCGGCGGCCCGTCTCCCTTCCCGTTTCTGCTGCGGGCCGTTTGTTGCGCCACGCTGCTCTTTGTGCCCTGGGTCGTGGTTAACCGGGCCTATGTGGCTCTGCTCGACAACCTGGTCGCGTCCATCTTCTCCCTGCTCTACCCCGGCTACCAGCTTCTGACGCCGCGCCCCTTCCCCATCTATAACCACACCTTCGCGGTTCCGCTGTTTATGGCGCTGATCATGGCCGGCAGCTGCTCCTGGACAGTTCGCCGCCTGACAGCGACAGCCGGCGGAATCTGTCTGATTGCCGGCTGGCACAGCCTGTTCCGGATCAGCCATGTCGTCTGGACCGCCCTGGATGTGCCGCAAATCATGCCGCTTCATCAGGGCATCTATCTCCTGGGCCAGTTCCTGCTGCCGTTCCTGCTCTGGATCCTGATTGACGGCCGTCCAACCTGCCAGGATGTCTCACCGGTTCAACCCCGGCATGTCATTTGATCACTAGATTCTCCACAGTCAGAGAGCCTGTTCCCACTGTGAGGACACCCTGTAGTATGCTGAACCCGCTCTTGCCGGAGTAGACATCGTTGTAGCCCCCATCAATGGTGACGTCTTTTTGGTTGTTGCAGTTCAGACTTTCAATAAAACCGGTTGCCCAGGCCAGAATGTTCTTGCCGGTCGATAACGGAGAATTGTAGGCGTCCTGAAGCGTGGGGAAATAGCTGGATGTGCCGATGCGCGCCCTGTGCGCCATATCCAGAGTGAAGGTGGCATTTACGGTTTTATCAGTGGCCATGGTCAGGTTACAGGTGTTGCCACTGATGGTGTTGCAGTCGCCGGACCAGCCGGTAAAGTCAGAAAATTCGTTTTCTGCAGCGGAGAGAAAGAGCGGGGTTCCCTCGGCGATCTGTAGGATATCATTTATTCCGCATGCGAATCCAATGTTGCTCGTGACCGTACCTTTGCCGTTACCAGGGAAAATTATAGTTAATGTGTGTTTCAGCGGCAAAGTCGCATAGAGAGAGACGTCGTCCACCAAGAAAAACGTAACATTACTGTTATCTGTGCTCGTAGTGAACTGCAACCTGATAGTCTGTCCTTTGTATGAGCTCAGGTCAAATTGAGAACTCTGCGCCCAAGAAGTCCCCGTTGCATTCAAGTTGTTTAGGGATGTGAGGGTCTGGAGTACTGCGCCGGTGGATGGATTTTTTATCACCAGTTGCATGGTATCGTAGGCAGCAGAGGTGGTGGTCTCTTCGGTAACGATGTCATACCAAAAACGAGCGTTTACGGTTGAAGCATCGGAGGGTATGGTTATGTCCTGATATAGGGAGTCAGTCCCGCTATCGTAGCCACCGAGTAAAGCAAAACCACTCCCTCCATGACTGAGGTTGTTATTGTTATTGATAATGAAATACCCCCCGCTGCTGGACTTGCCCCAGCCTGTTGCTCCTCCTTCGAAGTCGCCGTTTACGAGAAGATTTGTTGTCGTGCCTCCTGGGGTGGTGGTGAAACTCCACGTCTTATTCGCTGCCAACGGTATTCCGGTCGTGTCTTTCACACCGGTGGATATGGTTGCTGTGTAAGTGGTGCTTGCGGAAAGGTTTGCTGATGGAGTGAAGCTAGCAGTGTTGGTTGAAGCATTGTAAGTAACAATTCCCGTTACGCCATTGTTCAGGGTGAATGTGTTTGTATTTATTGTTGAGCTGTTCATTACCTTGCTAAAGGTGGCAGTTAGTATGCTGTTTAGAGCAACAGTGGTGGCGGTGTTTGTTGGAACAGTAGAGGTAACGGTTGGAGGCACTCCTGCGGTGGTGGTGAAACTCCATGTCTTGTTCGCCGCCAGCGGTGTTCCGGTCGTGTCTTTCACACCGGTGGATATGGTTGCTGTGTAAGTGGTGTTTGCGGAAAGGATTGCTGATGGAGTGAAGGTAGCGGTGTTGGTTGAAGCATTGTAATTCACATTACCAGTGACACCGTTGTTCAAAGTGAATGTCGAACTCGTTAAGGTCGAGGCATTCATCGCTTTGCTGAAGCTGGCTGTAATAATGCTGTTTAGTGCCACACCAGTCGCGCTGCTGGCTGGTGTGGTGGTGGTGACGGTGGGCGCAGTCTGAGAAAAAAGATCAATCCGCAGAACCAAATTGTTTGCACTCATTGTTACATAAAGACAACTGTTATCTGGTCCCACTGCCACATCATCCGGTGTCATATTGCCAAGACCGAGGCTTGAGAGATCAGCCACGCATGTAAAGTTGTCCAAGGATTCGGACACATGTAAGACCGATTGTCCTAGTCCACACCCGAAACCTTGCGCCGTTGCAACAATATAGTACCCTTTGTCCGAGACTGAATCTGTCATCCCCATCGTATAAACCTGGCGATTAGAAAACGCACTAACAAACGATGGACGCCCAACGTTTGTCTCAGGAAAATCCGCATTGAATGTGGCAAGGAAGAACGGTGATATCCCTCCACTAACATTTCTTGGAAGCGCAGTCAGAACCTTTCCATCGGCGTTGACAGCGATCCCAGATGCCTGGGTATCGAGTGGTGGCGGAATAATAGGGTTTGGCAGAGGAAAGCTTGCAACAACGATATCAGCAACCAGCGTCGGCCGAAATCGAAGACGAATGACAAATGGGATGCCACCAGCAGATGTCTGACCCGTGATGAACATGTCAAATCGGGAATCATCAATACGACGTAAAGCTATATCTCCGTACTGTGGGTCGATCATAAGCAGATCGACACTTTGTCCAGTGAGTAGGTTTAATACCGCCCCCTGCGGAATAGATAAGCTCTTCAAGTTGACGAATTGCTGGGCTTGAAGCGTGCTCGGATTAATGGCATAAAGCATACCCTTAGTTTCCAATGCCCAAATGACATTATTAACCGTATCTACGACAAACCGAATTTTGCCAAACAAATTAGGATTCCTTGCTAACAGGGTCCCATCAGGTGAGAACTTGTAAAGTCCTCCGTCTCCTAAGATACTTAAGGATTGAACATAGACATTGCCTTGCTGATCTACAACTACACCTTTTGGGTAAGTCAAGCTAGCAAACTGTGTTACCGCTGCATTTGCCATGTTTGTTGGAATGTAACCCAAGATAAGGACGGCAATTATGGCTAGTGAAAACTTAAATTTCATAAGCTGCTTCCTCCCCGCCTAAATTTTAACGTACACAAATTCCCATCAGATCACCTACTTCACCACGATCATGTCAAACATGACTGTTCCTTTGCCAATGGTCAGACCACGAACAGTCGTCGTATTGGAACGGTTCAGATACTGCTGGTCATACCCGCCGCTGATGCTGACCTGTTTGCTTACGTTGAAGATCAATGTTTCCGGCAAATCGATCCCCCAGGCCTGGATGGTGTCGCCCGATGAAGCGGGCGAATCGTAGGCTTCCTGGATGGTGGGAAAAAAGAAGGGAGTAGGGCCGTCAATGCGGGTAACATGCATTGTATCCTTGTTGAAGGTCACGCTTGTTGCCCTGTCCCGGTCCATGGCCAGGAGTCCTTCAGTGCCGTTGACCGAGTCGCAGCCACTCCAACCGCCGAACAGCGAGTACTCGCTTGCGGTCACGCTGAGACGCGGTGACGCGTCGCCAGGGATGCGCTGGATGCAGTTGGTATTGCAGCTGAACGGCGGTGAGACGCTGACTACTTTTCCGCTCCCGGTTCCGCTGAAGTCAAGGGACAGGTTGTAGAAGGCCAAACCGACATTGTAGGTGACCTGCGCTCCGGGCGGGCTTGCGAAGTGTATCCAGCCGATGTTCTCCCCCCAGGCATAACCGTCGAAAGCGCCACTTACGGGGTCTATGGCTACCCCGCCGCCGCTTGGAGCAAAGTTGACCCAGCCCCACCCCTCGCTCCAGGCATAGCCGGTGAGGTTGCCCGCTCCATCCCGGTTCACCCCCCAGTTGCTGTAAGTGCTGTTCTGGTACGGGCCCCCTGCGTCTGAACCGAGCTTGATCCAGCCGATATTCTCCTGCCAGGCATAGCCGGTCAGATGGCCGGTATGGATCGCCATCCCGCCATCGGTTGGCCGGTAATTTACCCAACCCATGTTCTCCGACCAGGCATATCTGCCATCTGAACTGACGTTGCCGGATATGGAAGAGGTCGCCGCTACCCTGTAGGGAATGGTCGCACCCTGGGTACTGGCGAAATGTATCCAGCCGATGTTTTCTCCCCAGGCATACCCTGAGAAAACCTTGGTGACAGGATCGATGTTCACTCCTCCACCAGCCGGTCGGAGGTTGATCCATCCCCAGGCCTCGCTCCAGGCAAAGCCCGACAGGTTCCCTTGGGTGTCCCGGTTCACCCCCCAGTTGGTTGGCGAACTGTTCTGGTACGGACCAATTCCATCCGAACCGAGCTTGATCCAACCGACGTTCTCCAGCCAGGTATGGCCGGAGAGGTGGTTTGTATCTACCGTCACCCCAGCAAATCCGGAGCGGAAGTTGACCCAGCCGGAATTCTCGGACCAGGCATATTTGTCGATGGCGCTTATATTATCTGATGCCTGGGTCAGACCAGCCATGGAACAGACAAACAACGTAGCCAATAGAAGACCCCGGTATAATGGAAGCTCTGACGTGATTTTATATCGTTTGGTCATGGCGTATCGCCTCCATGTCTTGTTTACTTCTCGTTACCAAGCTGATACGCAGCAGGAATTGAGCATCAAAAGAAAAAATTCATTGTCCGCCGCGAACCGGCCAGATATAGCATGCGGCATATTTCGGGTGCGCGCCGAAATTGCCGTTGTACCATAAGATATACCAGGCAGAATCATTACTCCCTGCATAACTGTTCGCCGACCAGTATGGTGATGCGATATTGGGAATACTGTCATACTGGATATTAATGAAGGGATTATTTGAAGGCAAAGCCGGGATCATTCGTGTGAAGTCGGCCAAACTCTGCAATTCCTTCAAATTCGGCAACCGCCACTGACCGGCGGTGGAACCGTCCGTTAACCCGCAATATCCATTCGTCAGGCCGTTGGCCGAACTAAGGGAGGTCGCCCAATTTACCGCTCCGAAGCAGTTGGCATTCTTCAGCCAGACAAGCCCGGTGGCGTTGTCGGTCACCGTGCCATTATTGTTGTCCGTAAATCTCGGTGTTGGAGGCGCTATTCCCTTCTGCCAGGCACCGTCCTGTCCGGTTCCGGCACAGTCGATTACCGTACCGGCGGAATCATAACAGGTGGTCTGCCCGGTCTTGGGCAGCGGAGTAGGAGGCGCGTTGCTGGTCACTCCGAAAATAGTCACCCCGCTCCGGATGTTGCCGGGGGTCAGGTTGGCATCCGTCGCCATGGCCGTCTTCCCTGCCGAATAGAGACCGTCCGGAATGGGGATGGTCAATGCTCCATTGGCGCCGGTGAGATTCGCCCCCGGAGTGATGGTCCCGGTCACGGCGGCACCATTGACAAAGGCCTTTCTCCCCGCCAGGATCTGATTCGAAACGGCGGGATAGGCGGCCTCGGTAGTATCGACCACTTCCGGTTTCCCGCTCACCCCCAAGATCGTCACCCCGGACTTGATGTTGGCCGAGACCAGGTCGCTATCCACCGCATTTAGGCTGCTGGCGGCGTAATAGCCTGCCGGAACGCTTGTTGACACAGGGTTTAAGCTCTGGAGAGGCAAGGTTCCGGTCTTAAGTCCCCAGGTTCCGTCCGTCCTAAGCCCCCAGAAGGTCTTGCCGGCGATCACGTTCACAGCTGTTGCGCCATTTGCGTTATCAGCCTGGGGCAGGACCGCCATAATCTCGTCGATGGTGTGCCCGGTCGGTCCGGGTGCGGTAGCGGGTTCAACAAAGGGTCCGCTCCTTTTTGTCCCGGCTGTCCCGCTGGTCAGCCGGTTGTAGAGATCGCTCGACGTATACATGGCGCTGGCGCCCGAGGTTGGCGGGCCGGGAGCGTCAAGGGTGCCGGCATCGGCGTTCCAGGCTAAGCAAAGTTGCGCCGCCGCAATCGTCAGGGTTCTGAATCGATCCGTCATGTGTCATCTCCTTTTTTTGGCAAGGTGTGTTTCCAATAAAAAAAGCCGCCAAAATGAACTTTCGTTCAACTGGCGGCTCGGCTGTCTAAACCTTAGACCCGTGGCTTTCCGTCCCATCCTCGCGGATGGTTTGGCGCTGCAGCAGGTTACATACGACGTGGTTGAAGAGGTGAACAAAAAAAGCCTGGAATACGTGCGGAATTCAGCACGTATTCCAGGCTTTCTGGGGCCTGAGTCATCAGATCAGCAAAGTACCTGGAAACACCCATTAAGTTTGAGTATTTTTAATATAACAATACTATTTTACATACAAGTTAAATTTATGTTGAGATTGTGTTGCATTTTTGTGTCAATCGTATTTTTCAGCAAAGCTGCGCTATCATTGATCCATGCCATCCGATCAACAGAATCCATCACACCTGATGAATCATTCCCGCGCAACTCGCTTGCCGTCTCTTCGATCTCTCCTGACGGCCATCTGCCTGGTGTTTCTGCTTCCGCCGTCTCTTGCGTCAGCCGCAGCGCTCCGGATCACACTCAGCGTGCCCGGAGCGCTGCTTGCCGTTCCCGCTGTAAGGATGGCCGTCGAAGACAGCCGGAATCTGCTGCAAAACTCCTTTCCCGGAGCAACCGTCAACATCAACGATTCCAGAAGCGATGTCCTGCTGATCCTCCGGCCGGTCAAGCCCGCAACGGACGCTTCCCGTCCGGCGTCTCACCTGCCCTACCCTACCCTGCCCCAGCCCGATTCTTACTACGGATGGCAATCGCGCGAGAGCCGCGGAAAAACTGTGCTCACCCTGTCCGCCACCACCCCGCAAGGGTTGGCGTGCGGACTCTACGGGCTCTTGCAGGAAAAACTGGGCATCCGCTTCATCCATCCCCGCCAGACGATCATTCCGCGCTACACCAGATGGCCTCTCCGGCGCACGTTCGGTTTTTCAGGCCGGCCGCTGTTCGCCAGCCGCGGGTTCCATCTCCACACCCTGCACCCGACAGAATTGACCGAACAGCTCCATGACCCTAACCACCCAAACGCCTTCGCGGACGTCGCCGCGTATATCGACTGGCTGGCGCGCAATGGACAGAACACCTTTCAGTTCTTTCTCCTTCGGGGAATCGAGAGGAGGGAGTGGATTTGCCACGCCCGGAGAATCGTGGAATATGCCCATGCGCGCGGAATCAAATGCGGTGTCGAGATTTCCCTGGCCATGCTTCAGCAGCAGGCTTTTCAGACAATCACCCTGCTGCGCCCATTTCCCTCCTATCACAGCCAGGTTGATGAAACCCTGGCCTGGCTCTTTCAGGCGCCCTGGGATTTCATCACCCTTGAGGCTACCATGGGAGAATATCTTCCCCTGCTGGGCAGGTTGCTTCCCGATGTCCAGGAGCACTTCGAACGCGTGGTAATGCGACGCTACGGAGCCCGGCTGCTCTATGCCACCCATGTCATCACCCAGGAGCGGGGAAACGCTGTCCGCCGCCCCATGCTCTCCGCCAGCGGAATCCTGGTCCATACCGTCATGTGCTACTCCGCCTCGGAAACAAAGGCCCCGGTATACGGTAATGCCAATCAGCGCTTCATGCTGCGGGCAGCCCGGCAGGAGGCGGGAAAACGGGAGACCTGGTACTGGCCCGAATCATCCTACTGGGTGGCATTCGATTCCCCGGTTCCACTCTTCTTGCTGCCCTACCTGGATTCCCGCTGGGATGACATCCAAACAATGAAAAGCATCGGTGTTGATGGTCACCTGACCTTTTCTTCGGGGTGGGAATGGGGCTACTGGCTGATCGACTGGAGCATCGCGCGCTGGTCGTGGCGCTTCGAGAACAACGGTAAGAACATCTCCAACTCCCCGCTCTCAACCCTGGCGGATCTCTTTCCGGACCGCGCCGGTCAGGCGCTCTGGCACAAAGCCCTGAAGCTGCAGAATCACTATCTGAAGGAGAGGGAACTGCTCCGCTACATGTCAGCCCTGACGACATTTTCCGAGCTTCCGGCGAAGCTTTCACTTCCCTTTCAGCCCGCTCCGGAATTCAGCTATGCCTGGCTGCTCCGCGAAGCGCCACAGCAAAGCGCCAGGAAAATCCTGCGGCAACCGATCAGCGACCTGGAGACGTATGCCGCACGGATGGAGCACGTGGCCGATGCTCTCTCCTCCCGCCATAAACAGGTTAAAATGAACAGCAGCCTGTCAAGGGAGCTGATCAATGCTCTCAGGATCTCAACCTTGAGGGCGCGCCACCGGGCATACACCTTACAAGCGCTTCTGTCGAGGAAGGGTGAAAACGGAATCTGGGGAGAGGAGAACGGCCAATCCGAACACTGGCTCGGATTGGCCAGGCAAGAGAGGGTGGAAGCGCTGAGAATAGTGCGCCAACAGGAAAACAGTTACCGTTATCCGCTCGAAATGCTGGCGCAACAACGCCCCAGCCGGACCGCATACCAGTTCGGATATCTCTTTCCGGTTGACACGCTCTTTTTCTGGGTACGGGAAGAGAAACAGATCAGAAACAACCGCTTTGATCCGCTTTTCATGAATTTGTGGGATTACCACGGAATTCTTGGATTGGAAAGCCTCTTCATGGGGAGCTGAAACCAGCATATTATCACACCGCCTTAATCAATTGTTACACACTCTTTTCCAACCCTAAACGTTCCTGACATACTCTTCTGTTAGTATTCTTTTCAATCGTTCCATACCACACGGGAACAAAACCGTACGGACGAAAACCAGAAGGAGTTTTTCCATGCAGAACCTTACCGTCAACATGCACAGCCTTACCCACGCCGCCCTCGACGACCTGCAGAGCGCCTTCCAGAATTGCAGCCGCACCGATGAAGGCCTGATCCTCTCCGCACTGGTGAAAGTCAAGACCCTCCATGACTTGCTGCCGTGCATTGAAAACAGCTGTTCCGACAGCAATCCGGGTGACTATTTTCAGGCAGCCTGAGATGTGCCGCATGGCTAAACCATCGCATCTCCGGGACAAGACCTCTTTGACACTTTTTACTCAATGGATGTTGTGACTCAGAACAATAATACGATAAAGGGATAACTCTATGACCTGCCCAAAATGCAAGGCAAAAATTGGTATTGTTCAGGAAAGAATTACTACGGGAATGGGCCAAAGCTCCGGCAAGATCTGTTATATCTGCGGATACTGGATGCAGGAACCCCCACACAATATCTGCCAGAAACATGATCACAACCAGTAAATAGTACCGAAGAAGCTCCTCTGGTCAGACATCCTGATACAACTCACACTTCCGATCCCCATTCAAGGGGATGCATCGGCATATGGCGTGTTTCGGTTCGCCTCATGCACTCTCTCGTTTTCCCCCACGTTCCCCTTCGACACGAGCCAAACACGTTATTTGCACACATGTAACACACGTTACCCTTGAAAAAGTGTAAACTTAATGAGAGCAAGTTCGACAATGAGGGGGAGAAATATACTCCATGTTCATCGCTGAAAAGGAGAACAGTTTACGAACCGGATGGTCTTCTCCGGCAAGAATCGTGTTGCTGTACAGCGGAATCGGCATTGCCTGGTCATTCTGCGCAGGCATGGCGACTACATGGCTGGCAGGGAACGCATCCGTGCCTGAACAGTTTGTAATCCTGGAAAGGGTACTGTTTGTCGTTGCAAGCTCCATTGCGCTCTATCTTCTTGTCCGGCATTGTATCAAACAGTCGCACTATCCCCGGGAACTCTGTCAGGCGACCTTTAGTGCGGCGCCGGACGCCATCAGCATCAACAGACTCGGCGATTTATCGACTCTCAAGGTAAATGACAGGTTTACACGGATATTCGGATACAAGCAGCCAGGATCGGATCTCGATTCACTGTCACCTTCAGCACTCTGGAATTTCAGCAACGACCTTGAGCGATTCAAACAGTATCTGGACACCCTGGGTGAGGTAAACGAATTTGAGACCGTGTTAAGGACAAACAGTGGAACACTGCTCAGTGTGGTTTTGAGTGCCCGAATCGTGGAACTGGAAGGTGAAGCCTGTGTCGTTATCAATATTCATGACATCTCCCGCGCGGTGATGGCCGAGGAAGAAGCCAAACAACTGGCGCATTACGACCAGGAAACCGGCCTTCCCAACCACAATCTGCTGCTGGACCGCCTGAACCAGATTATCGCGCTGAATTCCCGCGAAGGTCGCTGCACCGCAATCATCTACATCAACCTGACCGGTTTCAAGGTTATCGAGGATTTTGCCGGGCTTGAAGCCGGGAAGGATGTTCTCAAAACCATTGCCCGGCAAATGGTCGGTACACTGCGACAGACGGATACCGTTGCCAGGGTAAATCGCGAGGATTTTGCCATTGTGCTGGGTGGCAGGGTGCTGGAGAGTGACATTTCAGTCATTCTCCAAAAACTTCAAAAACTATTCGAGCATCCCGTCATCATACCGCAAGGCAGCATGATGTTGACTGCAGCCTTTGGTGTGGCCCGTTTCCCCAGCGATGGTGTTTGCGCGGACAGCCTCCTGCAAAACGCCCATGACGCCATGGATCAGGCCCGAAACTCCGAAGCCAACGGATTCCGTTTTTTTTCAGACTCATTTAACAGCAAGGTGCTTGAACGGCGCCGGATAGAAAACGACATGCTGACCGGTCTGGAATCGGGAGAGTTTTTTCTCTGTTATCAGCCCAAGTTTGACTCCAGCGGCACGGACATCGTCGGCATGGAGGCACTGGTGCGCTGGAACCAGTCCGGAACCGGCCTGATGATGCCGGACGACTTCATACCCATTGCTGAACAGAGCGGTTTCATCGTCAAGCTGGGTGAATGGATCCTGGCTGAGGCGTGTCGGCAAAACAAAAAATGGCACGACGAGGGGCTCTGCCGATTGCGGGTATCGGTCAACATCTCCCTGCGCCAGTTGCGTGAGAACGATTTTGTTGAACGGGTCTGCGCGATTCTGGAGCAGAGCGGACTCCTGCCTGAATATCTGGAACTTGAGCTGACCGAAAGCGTCATCATGAGTGACCCCGATGACACCATTCTAAAATTGTTGTGCTTCAAGGAACGGGGAATAGCCCTGTCCGTGGATGATTTCGGAACCGGCTACTCATCGCTCTCCTATCTGAAACACCTGCCCATCGATATCCTCAAAATAGATCGCTCATTTGTCGCGGATATCAACAAGGATCAGGACGACGAAGCCATCATCAGCGCAATCATCCTGCTGGCCCATTCACTCAAGCTCAGGGTCGTTGCGGAAGGAGTGGAAACCCAGCACCAGCTGGATTTTCTGAGGAACCTGCAGTGCAACGAGTTCCAGGGTTATCTGTTTTCAAGACCGCTCCATGCGGAGCAATTCGAAACCTTACTGAAAGGCGTCATTCCCGCCGAGAACGTTAAATGCGACTCCCCGGCTACCGTTGAGAGCAAAGCGGCACAGAAGCTTTTGGTTCACATGGTTCCCCTGATTACCGAGACAGCCCAGATACACCCGACTGCTACCGGTAACGGAACCGTCAACGATGTCGATACCCACATTGGAAATCTCCTGATACCGGTTGAACCGGTCATGCCCAGCGCGCATCTTCCCAAGGTGTTGAACCGGTTCCAGAGAAACGACGCTCTTCTGATACTGCCGGTGGTAGACAACGGAACGGTGGTCGGTATGGTCAACCGCCTCACCTTTCTGGAAGAGCATGTCATCGGACGCCACGGGTACGGCTATCACATCAATCATTCCCGAAAAATCAGGGAATTGATGAGTCCTCCGGAGATTACCATCGACGCCGGCACCCTGATTGATGAGGCCGCGCTGACCATTCAATCCCTCAAAACCGGCGCCCGCATCGAGAATATCTGCATTACCCGCAAGGGAGTCTATGCGGGTCTGCTCGATGTCAACCGCTTTATCAGAGCGATGACCGAACGCAACCTGACCCTGGCCAAGGGAGCAAATCCCCTGTCCGGTCTTCCGGGAAACGAGAGCATCCAGAGGGTGATCAATGAAAACATAACTTCCGGCCGGTTTTTCGACATCGCCTACATCGATATCGACAATTTTAAACCGTATAACGATTTTTACGGATTTCAAAAAGGTGATACGGTCATCAAGACGCTGGCTGAGATCATATGCAACGTGGCGGACTGTCACGATCCGGAGGGAAACTGTTTTTGCGGGCATATCGGCGGCGATGATTTCATTCTGATCACCGTTCCCAACGCCTCGCCTGCCTTAGCCGAAGACATTATCCGGGAATTTGAAAGTAAACGCCCGCATTTCCATGGTGATGAAGATTATACCGCCGGTTGCTACCATTCCATCAGCCGCAAGGGAGAACTGGAAACGTTCCCGCTCCTGTCGATCTCCATCGGCATAGTCAACACCCGCATTACACCGGTCAACTCCTATGCCCTGCTGGCTTCACTCTCAACCGATGTCAAGAAAACCGCCAAGAAACTGCCAGGCTCATCGGTGGTTGTCAATCGCAGAACCATCAGAAATGTGGGCAGCAATTAGGCGACGAGGAGCCACAAAAAACCGCATCTTGCGCTGAGCAATGTGGTTCAACTGAATACCTTACAAGAGCAGCGGGCGACAGATTACTCAATAACAGAGCCATGCTTCAGCTTTGGGATTTACCATAATGACAGCCGTTGGATTGAAAGAGGTGCAACCATTGGCTCAAACAACTCTTTTGAATGACCGCATCGAATTTTCTGACCGAATGCATATTGGGTTGCGTGTATTTCTTTTTATTGCTGGCTTGCTACCATGGATGGCACCATATGAACTTCTCATTAAACCCCATTGGAAAGAATTCAATCTGTTTTCGCTATTTTTCTTTTTCATCTCACTAGGAGCTATTTCCGTCAGTTGTGTGTTTATCTGCGGGGCGCTCTTCGGGTTGAATCAAACCCTGAGCTTTGATGCCGACACAAGAACAGTGCATTACGCTTACGAATCATTCATCATGAAATTTCGAGAAAAACGCTATGCATTTTGTGATGTTTCCAGCATTGAAATCTACACTCATGAGTGGGACAGCCGTCCGGACAGCTACGGTCTGGAAATCACTTTCTGCGACAAGCTCAAAGTGCAGGTGGTAGACTCTAATGATAAGCGCGAAGCAGATCGTTACAGAGAAACCCTGCTAAATTGGATTCAACTTGACAGTAGAGGCTGCTTGTAGCTCAATCGGGTAGCCGAGGTTTTACCGTAATCAAGAGTGATTTCTGGAAAAATGTTTTTAAAATAGCAACACCATGGAGTAATTATGCCGCCCTTTCACCAAGCAAATAACCGCTATTCAAGCCGAGGGAGTCCACGTACCATGCATCTACCCATATCGAGTCGCCTTGTGGTCCAAACTCTCACCGTACTTTTAGTTTTCGGAGCGTTGTCTGCTTTCGTCGGGTCGGCGCTTGCCATTGCGTTTAACGGAGCAGGCATTCCGCAAGAATACCTTGCCACCAGCCCCTTCACTACCTATGTCGTTCCGGGTCTTATCCTCGGCCTGGTGGTCGGTGGCACTCAACTCGCGGCCGCCATTGCGCTACTTACACGTCAAGGCTCTGCACTCCTGTTGTCAGCAGTCGCCGGGTTCGGCATGCTTATCTGGATCTTCGTAGAACTAGTAATGATAAAACAGTACTCATGGCTGCAGACCGCGTACTTCGTCTTAGGCGGGCTCGAATTGATTTTCGTCCTCGCGTTGCTTGGAATCATTCCAGCGCTTGTCGAATGCAGGTGAGACATCCGGGCAGCAAGGAAAGAAGAACTATCGTGAACAAGGAACTCGCAATTGAAAGGGCACAAAAAACCGCGCCTTGCTTCTTAACAGCGCGGTTCAAACGACGCTTCTGGAGCGCCCCAATGTTCAGGTGCGCGGGCTATAGTGGCGCTTGAGCCAGCGGCTCAAACCGTCCAGACCGGGAAAAAGAACCCGCTCGTTCACATTTGCCTGGTCAAGCTTGTCGCGAATCTCCCACTTCAAATCAGCCGGAATAATGATTTTACGCGCCAGCGCGGGATGCAGTTCCAGCCAGTCATCCAGCACCATACTCGGATCTGACATGACCGAACAGAAGGCGAATTGATTGACGATCCGGTCATCTATCGATGGTGGTTCAAAAAACAGGGCTACCTTTTCGTGCCCCATGGCATCCAGCTCAGCCAACGAATTGAACGATTCCGTCAGAAGCGGGAGGGTCATGACATTTGCCCCTTCCACCGCCAGCTTGTCCCGCAGACATTGCGGCAGCAATTCGTGGGCCTTGACATAATTTATCGCCCAGATAACCCCGTCCCGGTCAAACTTGTCAATGGAAGCCGTTGCAAAATGCATGGCGATAAAAGGGGAATAGGTCCAGTCCAGGATCCGCGTCGGCAAGCCGAAGTGCTGCGCTACGGACAGCCAGTGCCAGAGGGAATCGCGCTCCACAACACTGCGATGGGCGTATTTTTTGAAATTTCGTAACAGGTGCCGCTCAAGATTGACATAATCACCGCCCAGACGAATCAGACTCGTCTCAAGGCGATAGGTTGCTGTTGAAAGGCCCCGGAACGCGCATCGAGAGCGGAAACGTCCCAAATCCGCATTCCATGAATTGGCAAAAAGCTCGCGCTGCAGACCATCCCACGAATCTACCGTAACGATTTCAATCAAAATACATCAAGGCATCTTCATCATCCATGCCTTGCTCCAGACCGCAAATGGGGCAGAGATAGAATGAGGTGGGCAGGACCATATTGCAACATGTCCATGTTGTGATGCGCGGTAGAAAATCCATCTCCTCGTGGGGATAACTGCTACTCATGTGGTCATACCCGATACTGTACGCCATGCGCCGCTCCTCTCTGGCCCATTTTTTTGGTTGTTCATGGACCTTTATTTTCTGTTTCATCACTACCTCTTCGGTTCACAAGGTATCTAAAGCAAACTGTCAGTCACTGATCAACACGCCGGGCTGACACTTTCAGCCATGCATCCCGAATGCAAAACACGGCCGATGTTGCCATTGGCGGTAAAAATCGTCTTCAATACGGCGCCGCATGAAAAATCAACCAGAGTCATTTTATACATCGGCTTGACTTCGTCCACGATTGTCCTGACCGCTTCACTGCCACAATCCAAACAGTTGCTGTGCATTTTTTTCATTTCTCTCTCCGTTGGAGCCTGCCCAATACGTGTCATCGCCCATCCGGGTTGTTGCACACAATGCATCAGTCCCGGCAATTCATGTGACGTCAGATTAGCATGCATATGTCACAGCAACGTCAAGATCAAAGAAATGTTTTGTAAATTTTGAATTCCCCTAGCGGTAGTAGTTATGGTTCTTCAGTTCGCTGTCCTGCCGGTTCATGACCAGGCCGATCACCTTTTCCCGCGGCAACATGCTCAGGGCACGGTTGATCTCCTGCAGCGGTGTCTGGCCGGCCCGCACCACAAAGAGGATGTGGTCCACCAGCGGCGCGAATGCCAGGGTATCGGCCCCGCACAGCACCGGCGGTGTATCGAAAAACAGGTAGCGGTTCTCGTAGCGCCCCTTCATTTCGGCCACCAGCTCACGCATGCGGGGGGAGTTGAGCAGCTCGCTGCTGTCGACCACGGTTCTGCCGCCGGAGATCATGGTCAGCTTTTCCACGCCCGGCCAGACCATCAGGTCGGGAATGGAGCAGCCATCCACCAGGTAGTCCACCAACCCCTTGCTGCCGCTGATACCCAGATAGTCCTGCACCTTCTGCCTCCTCAGGTCGCAGTCCACCAGCAGGGCGGTCTGTTCGAATTCCCGTGCAAAAGTAAAGGCCAGATTGATGGCCGTGAGGGTCTTGCCCTCATCGGGCAGGGCGCTGGTGATCATGATCGAATTCCCGCCCCGCTGTTGGGCGGCATGCAGCACCTTGGTGCGCAGCACCCGGTAGTATTCCATCTCCCGGGCCGAGGATTCCAGACACACGCAGCGGTTGGCGGCGACCCTGTTCGGATCGAGGGTAACCATACGGGATGTGTTGTAGGTGGGGGAATGCCAGCCGCTCTGCTCCCGCCGTGGTGCACTTTCTGTGATATGCGCTGGTCCGGTGAGCTTGACGAGGTTGTCATCCGTCCCGCTATCCAGCTCAGGAGTGGTGTTAGTGTCATGCATGCTCATTGCTCCTTGTGTGTCGTGCTTCACTGCGTTGTTTCTCCTGTTTAAATTCCAAGCCGGCGCATGACCTTGGCCCAGAAGACATCCAGATCCATGACAAAGAAATGGAACAGGACGATTGCCACCAGCAGCAGCGCGATGCCTGCCAGGATCAGTTTCCATTTCGTGCTCTTCACCCTACCCAGATCCTGTTCGTTGACGATCTCCGGGATACAGGCCAGCACCGGGAAGCCGGTGGCCCGGGCCAGCAGTTCGGGGCTGCGCACCGTCTGGTCGCCCTGCTCACGGATGGCGGCCAGACCGACGCCGCTGCCGATTCCCAGGATCAGACCGATCAGCATGATGGCCGGTATGTTGGGGCTGACCGGTTTCTCCGGCAGACGGGCGGCATCGATGATGGTAAAGCGCTCCCCTTTCTGCTCCTTTTCCAGCCCGCTGGACACCTTGGCTTCCATGAATTTCCGGGAAAGGTCGTCATACTTCTGCTGCAGATTGTTGCGCTGCAGCAGGATATTTTTGTAACCCTCCTCCACTGCCGGAGAGGCCGCGATCCGACGCTGAAAATCGTCCTTCTTGCGGTTGAAGTTTTCAATCTGCTGTTTGGTGGAGGATATTTCGGATTTGACGCCGGCCAACTGGGTCATCAGGGCGATATAGGCCGGGTTGTCCGGTTTGTTGTCGGCCGGGTCCTGGCCTCCGGCACGCAGCTGCTTGACCAGTTCGGCCAGTTCGCTCTTGGCCTTGATCACGTCCGGATGCTGATCGGTCAGACGGGTCTTCATTTCACCCAGCTTGACCCGCAGTTCGCTCAGGCGGGCCTTGTCCTGGTTGCCCGCGTCGGCCGGCGTGGTGGCCAGCTGGGCCTGGAGATTGCCCTCCCGTTCCTTGAGTGTGCGCAGCTGGTAAGTCAGGGAGACCACCTCCCGGTCGGTGGAATCCATGCTCTGCATGTTGACCTGGACCAGTTCGGGAAGCGTGTTGACGTTGCGCTGTTTGTAGGAGGAGATCTGTTTGTCGAGGGTAACTATCTGGACCTGCACCGCTTTCATCTCGTCTTCCATGAATGTGGCGGTGCCCTGGGACTGGCGCGAGCGAACGGAGAGGTTCTCTTCCAGGTAGAGTGAAGCCAGATCATTGGCCACCTTCTGCACCATCTGGGGATTCTTGCCCTGGTAGGAGAGGGTAAAGGCGATGGTGGCCGGCCGCGGCTGCCCGGTGCGGGGATCGATCACGTCAGCGCTGATGGTGCTGAACTTGATGTCCTTGCGCAGTTTATCCACGATCTCTTCGGTGGTCTTTTTGCTCTTCAACTCGGGGTACAGATTAAAACGGGTGATGATCTCCAGGAGGCGAGTGGTGCCCATGATGCGCTGGTTGATGGTCTGCAGCCGCGACTCGGCATAGCCGGTGACGGTGGAACTGACAAAGTCCCGCGGCACCTCCTGGTCTTCGATCAGGATGGTGGAGGTTGAGCGGTACTTGGGCGGCAGGATAAAGGCGACTATCGTGGCGACACAGAAGATAGCCGCTGCCGGCGCAATGATATTCCACCTGCGGCGTTTGACGATCGCCACGAGATCCTGCACTGATTTTACTTCCATTTCCATATCTGCCTCACTGTTGGGGTACGCCCCGATTTCATAGCTTGTATTCGAACGATTTCAAAGATCCATCAGGTCCAGCACCATGGTCAGCCGCAGCATGAAGACGTTCTGGACGGCGCTGGACGGGGACGAACCGTAGTTGTAATCGACGTTGGTGAAGCGGTAGCCACCTTCCAGCGCCATGTCGTTGCTGATGTCGTATTTCAGGCCGCAACCCAGGCTCAGCCGGGTTTCATCGATGGTCTGTGACGAGAACTGGTTGCGGGCTGTTTTGTTCAGGGAATAGATCAGGTTCAGGCTGGCCGACAGTTCACGGCTGAAGCGCTGGCCCAGGTTGGCAGAGACGCTGGTCCGTTCGGTTGAGCCGGCCCGGCCCGATGCGGTGGAGACATCGTGGCTGAAGCCGAGGGAACCGTTCAGCTTCTCGCCGCTGTAGTTCAGCGACAGATTGCCGACCCAGCCCAAATTTTCACTGGTGATTGTTGAAGACGTCCCTCTCACGGTTTGCTCAAATGCGGAATGAATGAGGTTTCCCCCGCCATTCAGAGAATAGCCCCACAGTTCATGTAACTTCCCCGCCAAACCGATGGTCAGGGTGTAATAGTCAACCTGCGAGACATCGGTCAGGCTGCGCTGGTACCCGAAGGTTCCCATCAGTTTTGTCTGCCGCAGCCAGCTGTCCAGGTCGTAATCCTGGCTGAGGTTGGCGCTGTGTACCCTCGTTCCCAGCTGTGTGGAGGCGGCATAATCTTCCTGTGAGTAGCCATAGGAGAGCGTGAGATTGCTCTTTTCCGACACGGCGTAGCTGCCCGACAGCTGGTAGTTCTGGCGGCTGCTGGCAACGGTCTGTGCCAGGCCGGTATCCTGGTCGAAGCGGTCGGGACGCGAATCGCGCAGGTACGAAGCTCCGGCTGAAACGCTCAAGAGCGGATCAAGACGCCAGTCGATTCCGCTGCGCACAAAGTAGTCCGATGCGTCAAGGGAATCCTGACGTGCGTACAGCAGCTGGTTGAGTCCGCCGGAAAGGGTGGCCCGGCTCCGTTCGGTGGCGGATGAGATCTCCAGGCTGGGGGTCAGGGTGGTGATGAAGTCGGCCCGTCCACCTCGGGTGGTTGTCAGAAAAAGGTTGTCGTTGTACTCTTCCTTGACCGCCAGCCCCGGTGTCAGCTTTAGTTCCGCCCCCCGCAGCTGCAGCGGCAGAAGTGTCAGCAACAGAAGCGCTGATATGGCATATGACGTGATCTTAGGGAACAACTATCACGTCACCTCTCTTGAGCACGATATTCGTCTCAAGGTGTCTGCCTTCCAGGACTTCATCATAATCAAAGGGAAAGGTGACGGTTTTGCCCTGCTCCTGGCGGAAAATCCTGACCTTGCCCTTTTTGGCAAAGGGGTTCATGCCGCCGGCCATGGCCAGGGCCTGCAGCACGTTGGTGTCGGCCACCAGCAGCTGCCGGCCGGGGGAATTGACCCGGCCGATGATATAGATGATCATGCTGTTGGACTGTTTGACCTCCACGGTGACGTTGGCGTCGGCCACATAGCGGGTCAGCCCGGCTTCCAGTTCCTGTTTCAGGCGGGCCACGGTCTTGTTGCCGGCCACCAGTTCCCCCAGCAGCGGATAGGAGATCTTGCCGTCCGGCAGGACAACCACCGACCTGGTCAGGTTCTCGTCCCGCCAGACCGATATGCCGATGACGTCACCCGGTCCGATGATGTACTCGGGGCTGGCCGTATCCATCTTGGCAACATTGGGCTGGGCAATGACCCCCTGGTCCGGGTTGGAGAGCCCCACCGCAGTGATCAGCCGGGCCCACCAGGAACTGTCAACGGAGGTGGATTCCCCGAACGCACAGACCGGGGCAATGGACAGCGCAACAAGTAACAGCATCGAAAAAACACGCTTCCTGATCATTCTTTTCTATCTCCCCGTTTTCCAATCAATTGTCATCAGATCTTGGACAGTGTCCGCTGGGCTTCGTCCCGGCCGCCAAAGTTCTCCTTGCGGGCCAGCGCCTTGCTCAGACAGGTTTTGGCCTCGGCCGTTTTGCCGGCCTTGAAGTACGCCATGCCCAGGTGGTAGTTGATGATGGCTGCCTCGGGCGCTTTGGACTGCACGGATCGCAACAGTTCGATCGCCTTGGCGCTGTCCCCTTTTTTCACATACAGCCACCCCAGGGTGTCCTGAACGGTGAGTTCTTCGGGTTTCAGGGTGCGGGCTTTTTCGGCCAGGGTCAGGGCCCGGTCCAGGTTGCCGGATGTTTCCCCCAGCAGCACGGCCAGGTCATTGTTGACCCGCCAGGAGTCGGGGTTGGCTTTGATGGCCTGTTCGTATTCCGTAATGGCGCGGCCGGTCTGTCCCTGCAGCAGATACAGTTCACCGGATTTGACGTAGCCGATGGGGATCTGGGGCGCCTTTTTCTTGACCTGGCCGAATTCGGCGGATGCACCCTTCAGGTCTCCGGAGGCGACCAGGATATCGCCCAGCAGGACGCGGGCTTCCAGGTCGGCGGGATTTTTGGAAATGAGTGTGGCAAGTGTGGCTTTGGCGCTTTTGAAATCCTTCTGCATGGCGTACAGCCGGGCAAAGGCAAACTGGACCTCGCGGGAGGCGGGATCGATCTTCTGGGCGCTCTTGAGGCTTTCCAGGGCCAGGTTGACCTCTTTTGCAAGCATATGCCCCTCGGCCAGGCGGATCAGGGCCGGGATGGAGCGGGGGTTTTCGTTGACCACGGTGCGGAATTCGGCCACGGCATTGGCTCCTTCCCGTTTCAGCAGATACAGGTTTCCTTTGGTGAAATGGGCATCGACGCTCTTGGGGTTTTCCTTGATAACTTCATCCAGGTATTTTCCGGTCTGGACGGTGTCGTTGCGATCCAGGTAGATCCTGGCCAGGGTGGTCTTGGCCTGAATGACTTCAGGGTCCTTGGCCTTGCCCATTGCGGCGCATTCCTTGAGCAGCGCCAGTCCCTGGTCGGCCCGGTTCGTGCCAAAGTACAGTTCGCTCAGGGCAAAACGCAGTTTGAAGCTCTTGCCGTTTTTGGCGATTCCTTCCTTCAGTTCCCGCTCAACCTCCTGGGGTTTGTTGCGGCCGGCAAAAAAAGAAGCGACCTTCAGACGGGTATCATCACCGGTCGGGTCGGCAACAACCAGTTTTTTAAGGATCTCCAGCGCCTGCGGCTCCCGGCCCGAGGCCCAGTACAGTCCGGCCAGATTCAGCTTGTGTTCGGCCTTGGCCGGTTCGAATTCAACAACCTTCTGCAGCAGAGTGGCCGCTTCGTCAACCTTTTTCTCCCGGGCCAGTAGTTCCGCCAGGGTCAGGTGCAGAAAGACCGATGTGGGGTTGGCTTCGATCCCCCGTCGCAGCGTCTTTTCCACAACAACGGCATCTCCTCCCTGGAGATGGCTGGTGGCCAGCAGGAAATAGACGTCGGGGGTCTTGATACCGCGGGTGATGAGCTGTTCAAGAAATTCGCGGGCCTGTCCGAATTCCTTGCGGTTGACCATGATGGCGCCTTTCAGCTGCAACGCATCGGCGTTATTGGGGTCCTGTTTGAGCAGCAGCTCAGCCTTCTCCGAGGACTTGTCAGGCTGGCCGACGGCCAGGAAGATCTTGCCCAGCTCATACTGGGCGGCCCGGTTGGCGGGATCCAGTTCCACGGCTTTGTTGAAAAATCCGTAGGCGCCCTTGAGGTCGTTTTCCCGCAGGGCAACCATGCCGATCATCTGGTAGGCGGCGCTGTACTTGGGGTCGATCTGGATGGCGTTTTTGAATTCCAGCTTGGCTTTGACGTAGTCGCCCTTCTCGTAGAGCGCCTTGCCCTTGCTGAAGAATTTCATCTTTTTTGCTTCAGGACCACTGCAGGCCATCAGCAGTGCGATTCCGCAGGTTGCCAGAATCCGTGTTATCAGACGGCGATGTTTCATAGGTACCCTACCTCCACAAGATAATTATTTAAAACAATTCAATTTAATTCATTTCAGAGCCAGCAACAGCAGGCCCACAACGGTTGACAGGGCAATGCGGTTGATCTTGCCGCGCTGTTCGGACAGCAGCACCTCGTAACTGAAGTAGAGCATGATCACCTTGGCCGCCACCACACCGATCTGGTATTCCTGGATGCGCTGGTCCGGAAGGTTGGGCACGACCAGGGCCAGGATGATGATCAGAAAATCCATGGGTGAACTCTTGAATCCGTCCCGGCGGGAGAATTTGGAGATCAGCAGAATCAGCACCGCAAACAGACCGAACAGCGCATTGAAACTGGTGCGCCATAATCCTTCCAGCGCCAGGAGCGGTCTGGTCTCGGCCAGATAGACCGAGAAGGGAACCAGCAGGTAGAGGGAGATGCGCAGGACTCCCTCCAGCAAGCGGGGGGCCCAGAAGCGGATCACGACGATGGCCAGCGCCAGAAAAAGAGTTGCAAAGCTGACGTACCGGGGGCCGCTCCCGGCCAGGCCGCAGGTCAAAAGCAGCAGCAGCGGGATGCCCGATTCGAAGAGCGGGAATACCCGTCTGATCAGGGTCCCTTCACGTTTTATCGTCAGCAGCTGTTCGGCGATGCGGACATGAAAGGGGTTGAGTCGTTTCAGGCGCCAATGGGCGCTGCGAGCCCGGTTGAACAGGAACAGGACCGTTCCGGAAAAACCGAAGTAACAGAGCAGCAGCAGCCAGTCGGAATAGTAACGCAACAGCAGCGCAACGCCCACCAGCAGGGTCTGCAGCAGGTAGATCACCAGCACCGATTCGGACTGGGCCAACCCCAGGGCCAGGAGATGATGGTGGAAGTGGTTCTTGTCAGCCACGAAGGGAGATTGCTTCCGGGCGATGCGGGTGACCATGACGGTCAGGGTGTCCAGGATCGGAAAGCCCAGCAGGATCAGCGGCAGCACCGGACTCATGGTCGGCGCCGATTGGGTCAGGCTAATGGCCAGGGTGGCGGCGGAGAAACCCAGGAACTGGCTGCCGGCGTCCCCCATGAAGATGGTGGCCGGATGGGTGTTGAATCGCAGGAAGCCGAACAGGACGCCCACCATGGCCAGGGAGATCAGGCCGATGATCTGGTTGCCCGCCAGGTAGGACAAGCAGACCAGGGCGGCAAAGATCAGCAGGCTGATACCGCCGGCCAGACCGTCCAGGCCGTCGGCCAGGTTGATGGCGTTGGTGGCGCCGATGATGGCCACAAGAGTCAGGGGGATGGAGAGCGCCGGCGGCAGGTGGAGCACGCCCGGCAACAGGGAGCCCAGGGAGGTGATATGGACACCGCCACCGATGATAACGACCAGCGCGGCCAGGATCTGACCAAAAAATTTGACCTTGGGAGGCAGGTCCTGCAGATCGTCCAGCAGGCCGAACAGCACCAGTACGGCGGCGCCGGACAGAAAGGCGACCACGAAACGATCGCCAAACTGCCAGAACAGCAGCGGCGCAAAGGCGCCGCAGGCCATGGCAATGCCGCCGATGCGCGGAATCGGGTGAGAGTGGATCTTGCGACCACCGGGATGGTCCACCAGATTGTTGCGGATGGCAACGGCGCTCAACAGCGGAGTCAGGGCAATGGTGATCAGAACCGATATGAACAGGGTCGAGAGGAAGATCATTATCTGATTTTTCCAGGAAGAAACCGATCCAGCTCCGGCGCCACCAGGGGTATTAAAGCACTGGAGCTGTAATCCTCGCGGATCAAGTTTTTTGTCACCAGCCAGGTCAGCGCGACCTGGCTGGTAAAAAACAGCACGACCCCATAACAGAGACTCTCCAGGAGACTGTTCAAGGAGAATTGAGGCATCACTGACATGAAATCGGTCTCCTGAAGCGTATTGATGAAAAAAACAGGGGGGTACTCCCGATACCGGCAAACCATGACAGGCGCTTCCCGTCACAGGATTGCCGGCGGAGGATGGGAACCGGCATACTGCCGGGGTAACCGTTCAACAGGTCACTGCTATCAGGCGCTCTGCTCGATTACGTCGTTGCGCGCCTGCATCAGACGCTCCAGTTCTGCGATTTTGTCGCCAAGCCAGCCGTGCAGATCCTTGGCGTTCTGATGATTAAGCACAATACCGCTTGAGATATAGCGCACCAGCATGCTGTTCAGGTTCTCCGGGTCAGTGCTGGCAGCTTCGGCATTTATGGTGCCGTCGGGGTTGATGGAATGAACCAGTTCATTGGGCAGCGGTGTGCGCTCAAGATAAAAATTGGCGATAATTTCCCCCCGTGGCGATATTCCGCCATGTGCGCCATTAACATACACCGGATTGTAGTCGTAGGTAAAGATGTACTTAAAAGTGAGTTTCTGTTTGTTGGAAGACATGCTGTTCTGTTCCTTTCATGGTGAGAGTGGGTGCTACGGATTTCATTTTGCCAATTCGCTCGAAAAGATCCCGCGGAGATTCAATGAACGTGTTTATCCCGTAACATTGACTCTTCTCCGCGCCTATGTCAAAGCACTATATACCGTTTTCGTTACATCGATTTCACAGGCAGGTGATTGTTGTGAAAAGATTACGGGGGAGCTGATCATCTAAAAATGGTTGCGCACCTGCACCATGCCGCGCCCGACAGATGGCAGCGGCACCTCAAGAACCTGCATGGTTCCGTTTTTCAATTTCTGGGTAAGTTGGAGCATGGCACACCGTTCCGTGAGAGGTAATTCTGTCTGAGATAAGCAGTGTAGCCCAGGAGTGTTACGTAATGACGACAGGGGGTGAATGTTTGATGAAAAGATGGGGGAAGTAATGACTCAAATAATCAATCAGCGGCTAACCAGCTGCTCATGTAATAGAGGTATGCCGAGTACAGCAGAATCATCAGCATCAACGCTACAAGGCTTAAAAAAAGATTGCGGAGCGGTTTTAACCATGCCTGGCACGTTTTTTTCAGATCCAACACAGTATTCCCGGGAAGCCTGATTGAATGTTGGGGAGTTACATTCATTGTTCATCCAACCGAAGCACCGCTTTATCAACGGCTTCTATCACCTGTGCCAATGGCATGCTGGACAGGGTCTCCCCCGGACAGACCACAACTTCACCTTCGGTTCCGAACAAGCCCCAGCGAATTGCCTTATCGCTCGTGAACATGGCGACCGTTGGAATGCGGAAGGCACTCGAAGCGTGCGCGATGCTTGTATCCGGAGTGAATACGAAGTGCGCCGTGGCAACCATGGCCAGCGCCTCGCGAACTCCCGGTGTGTCCGCACGCGCTACACCGGCAGCGTCCGCAATTTCCCGTGCGCGTTGGCGATCCCCGGGGCCGTGCAGGAGCATCACACGCGCATCAGGCATACGAGACTTCAGATGCTGCGCTACAGCGATGAAGCACTCATCTTGCCATTGACGGAACGCTTTGCCCGCGCTGATGTTTATCAGCACACGCCGTTGATTTCCCGCATCCCATTGCTTCAGTGCCGCTGACCGTTCGGCCTCAGTCAGCACTATCTCCAGCCTCAGCGCATCCTGCGCCGTTACGCCAAAAGGCTTGGCGAGCTGCGCGAGATGCTCCACGTGATGGGAGTTCGCTCCCGCCGGCTCGGCAGACATGGTGTACACGTTCGGCTTGCCTGGTTTGAGCACACCGGCGCGATGCGGTGCCCGTGTGGCCACCATCAGTAACATCGTTGTCAACGACTGCCCAAAAACCATGGAATCCACCACGATGTCGTAGCGCGAAATACTCAGATGACGCAGCAAACTCCAGTAGTCACCAGGGCGGCGCACATCGAAGCGGATCACCCGGTGTACCAGCGGATCTTTCTCAATGACTGCCGCATTCAACGGTGATGCCAGGACATCCAGCTTGATAGTGGCGTGTGACTGCGCGATAGCGCGAATCGCTGCGGTACTCACAATCATGTCACCGATTCGATCGTGACGGAGGAACAGCACGCGCAGTGTACGGCCGTTCCAGTCAGGCGCACACTTTTCCCGTGGCGCGGCCACGCGTGTCAGCACGGTAAGCATGCTGTGCTTGAAGCTTTGCTCAATCGACTTGAGGCTTCGCCGAATGAGTGAATAGCGCTGCTCCGGCTTGGATTCAATGAATTGACTCTCTAAAGCCTGCTCCACTGCCGCGCAGTTATGTCTCGTCCAACAGCTCGTTGTCATTTCACTTCGGTTTCCTTCATCACCGGTATGCTGTCCATACTGTATCATTCCGGAGTTACAAACCTGTTGCAGAACGGAAAATTGTTGGGAACATTCTTTTGTGGCCCGGGAGTGTTACGGAATGACGACAGGGGGGGTGAATGTTTGATGAAAAGATGGGAAGGAAGGCGTCAGCCTCAATGCTCTGGCCACAACCTGATATCGAGGAAGGATTATCCCGGAAAGCGGCATAGTCAAGACACCCACACATTTCAGGTTGTAAGTCGATCAGTGGCGTGGAGTTTTCTTGACCGGTTTGGGGAGCCACTCCCGGGACATGCTCTGCCCCTGGGCGACCTGCTCCGGCGTCATCCTGGTGAGCAATCTGTCACGGGCCGTGCGCGCCGCTCCCAGCCCCCGTGCGGATGCCAGGTTGTACCAGAGATACCCCAGCACATAATCCTGGTGGACGCCCAACCCCTTTTCATACAAACGACCCAGGCGAAACTGGGCCTCGCGGTGTTCCTGTTCCGCGGCCAGCCGGTACCAGCGACAGGCGGCCAGCGGATCACTGTTCACCCCTTCTCCCCATTCGAGAAGTTCACCCAGGCTGTACTGGGCATCGGCGTCACCCAGCGTTGCCGCCTGCTGGTAGAATTTCCTGCTTTCCTCGACCGACTGGACAACCCCTTCACCCAGGCGATACATGACCCCCAGGTTGTATAGGGCTGCTGCAAAACCGCGTTTTCCTGCCTGACGGTACCAGCGTAGCGCCTCGTGGTAATCCTGGGGCGCCCCTTCACCTCGGTGATACAGGACCCCCAGGCTGTACTGGGCCTCAACAATACCCTGTTCAGCCGCTCTCCGGAACCAGCGGGCGGCTTCGGTTGAGTCCGGCTCAAGCCCCTCCCCCCGCTGATACATCAGGCCGAGATTGAATTGCGCCGCTGCCTGTCCCTGCTCCGCCGCCCTTCGATACCATTTGATCGCTTCGCCGGCATTCCGGGTCACCCCCAGCCCCCTGTCGTACATGACGCCCAGGTTGTGCTGGGCATCGGCATTGCCGGCATCGGCCAAGGGCCTGAGTTCCCGCAGGGCAGCCGGATAATCCTCCTGCTGGAAAGAGCGGGTTGCGCTGGACATGTCGGCATGGGAGTAAACAGGGACACTGGCGAGCAACGTGCAGCAGAGCAAGATCAGGGTGACAATTGGCATCCGTATAGCTCCTGGTTTTATGTCATTGGCTTTATGTCATCTTGTGAGCAGCTTGGAATCATTGCCAAACCAGCTGTCATACCATAACACCAGATTCAACAAATTCCAGATCTTGAAACTGTTGAAACGCTTCTGCGTTCCATGATTGACAAACAGCTGCTCCAGATAGGGCATGTTAAACAGATCAGCGCTCAAACTGCTTGAGAGAATGTTTTCACGTGCGTAACCGGTCAGTTTATCGCTGAGCATGGTGGTGGCGGAACCGCAAAAACCGGTCTTCTTCCGGTAAATGATATTATCGGGAAGGATGCCCTCGGCGGCTTTTTTGAGAATGTACTTGTTTTCACCGTTCCTGACTTTCAGCGCCGATGGGATCTGCAGGGCGCATTCCACCAGGTCCTGATCGAGAAACGGCGCCCGCGTTTCGATGGAGTGCGCCATACTCATCTTGTCCACCCGCATCAGCAACAATTCCGGAAGGCGGTTCTTCAACTCCACATTGATGATACTCAGCAACGGATCGGAAATATTTAAGCTGTTTTTCAGCTCCCTGATCAACCCGCTGGAGGTCTGTCCCGTGTACCGCCGGCTCAGCATCTGTTTTTTTTCACCGTCCCAGAAGGCAATGGCGTTCCCGAGAAAGATCGGATCATTGGTGATCGCGCGCCGTAATATGTCCTCCTTCCCGGCGGAAAGCCTCCTGGCCGCCAGACGGTGGGTGAACGACTTCAGCAGACGGGGCATTTTCAGATAGGGTTGATAGTATGTCTGATCAATCCGCCTGAAAAAATGATGCATCTCATACCCGGAAAAAATCTCGTCGCTCCCCTCCCCCACCTGAATCAGCGCTGTGCCAGCCTCACGGGCCAGCTTGGACAGATAGAACGACGGCACGCAGGCCGGATCTGCCAGCGGTTCATCCTGCAGGTACGGCATCCGCGGCAGGAAGGAGATAAAATCGTCATCAGTAATCGTGATCTCGTGGTGGCGGGCGCCGAACCGCTCGGCAACGCTGCGGGCATAGCTAAACTCGTTGGCCGGATCACCCTCCACCCCGATGGAAAAGGTATCCACTGGCCGATCCATCAATTCCGCCATCAGCGCCACGCTGAGCGAAGAGTCAACTCCACCGCTCAGGAACACACCGGACTGCCCATCGGAAACCATCCGCCTGGCAACGGACTGCCGCAGCAGCCGCCTGACCTCATCCACATACTCCTGCTCCCCTAACGGTGTGGCATGGGCGCTGAAACTGCTCACATCCCAGTACAGCTTCTTCTCCATTCGGCCGGCACTGTCGAACCGCAGCCAGCTGCCTGCCTCCAGCTTGCTGATCCCGGTAAAAAAGGTATCCGGCGCCGGTGCATTGGCAAAGGTCAGGTAATGGTAGAGCGACTGCTGATTCAGGCTTTTGCGGATCCCCGGCATGGCCAGCAGGGCCTTGATTTCCGAAGCAAAGGCAATGGTTTTGCCCAGGCGATGGACATAGAGCGGCTTTACCCCCAGCGGGTCGCGCGCCAGGGTCAGGGAGCCGTCGTGCTTGTCAAAGAGCGCAAAGGCATAGGTACCCCGAATGCGCCGCAGGGATTCTTCCAGACCCCATTTTTCGAGCCCGTGCAGCAACAGCTCGCTACTGCTTTGGCAACGAAACTCGCACCCGCCGGATGCCAACTCCGCCCGCAACTCCGGAGAATTGAAGATCTCGCCGTTGAGGACGATCGTTAAGGAATCATCAACGCTGCTCAGCGGTTGATGGCCGGGTGGCGAGAGGGCGCCGATCGAGAGGTGGCGATGGCCAAGCCCCACGAACAGCCGCTCATCACGATGGACATAGGCGCCGGAGTCATCGGGACCGCGTGTCAACATCGTATCGCGCATCTTGCACAGATCAGCCTCGGCCAGGTACCACCCCGGTTCGCTTGAAAACGCCCCGACTATTCCGCTCATACCAGTACCTTCATAAACGTGTCACCTCACATAAAATGTTCATTTTTCATGTACCGCAATGATTATTGACAATCAGGCAGTAAAGATGAGCAGTGTAGACCAGCTGTGTTACGGGAAGACGTCGGGAGGGTGAATGTTTGATAAAAAGATGGATGCGGCCATTCTCTAGACAGGCCAGGCCCGCCATGTTACCTGTAACAAAAAGGAGGGCAGTCCATGCAGACTCAACCTGTCAAACATCGCGTACAGAGTCATAGAAACCGATTGCGGGCTGCATGTGACTATCTTCTGTTCCGGGAAAATCTGCGTGAATTGCTTCAAGATGTAACGAGCTTAACCAGGTCTTTCATAATCAGGAAAAGATGGTATGGGTCAGTAGGACTGGGCTCAAATCCCCAATGAAGATACCACGCACGGGCGGCATCATCCTTGGCGTGAACCAGCACAGCACCAATTCCTGCAATACCGGCCGCCTGGACTGTCCGCAGGAGAGCATCTTTGAGTAGCACTCGACCAAGACCGGCATTTTGATGTTTCTGATCAATCGCGAGCCGCGCTAAAATCATCACCGGCACCGGATGCTGCGCGAGTCCTTTAGCAGCACGGATAGAAGCTGCTGACGGTTCTACGCTGCCAACCACCAAACTGTAAAATCCAGCCACGAGAGTTGTTCCACATTCACAGCACACATATGTTTGTGCACTGTTAGCTTTCTGATTCACCACGGCAAAGCGCTGCAGGAACTGATTCAAAGCCGGATGACCGCAGTCAAATGATGCTACGCTGTCACTGATCTCGATTTTACGAACTGATTCATAACAAAAAGCAGGAATCAATCCAGGACCCCCGGTTCGGTCAACAAGGTTTTCAACCGGGAGTGGGGAGCTTGCACCGGTCGATCAAGTGCACGTAGAAATTCGTGCCAGTTCGTCCCGTCCAGTTCAAACCGGCGACGATCAGCGAGTGTCTGATTTGCTGCCGTTATTCCGGCATCCAGCAAAAACTCGCTGACGCTCTTGTGGCAGGTACGTGCAGCATCCTGCAACAGTTGCTTGACCATTACGTTGGCACGGACATCAATTCGCTCCGTTTTATGAATCGCTAAGGTAGACATGTAATTCACCTCCATCAGGGAATGAATCCATTCCATACTGTACGGACATTGTCATGACAACAAAATAAATTATGATGCACTCGCAAATTCTATCTGTTTGCGAGTGCATCAGGAATGGCCGATTGAATCCGGCTGCCGCGCAAGCTGTTGGAAACCAGCAACTCAGGATGGCAGGAAGCGGTTGAGCACCGGGTACAACTCCCTGACGAACCCCTTGAGCCGCGCATCGGCCCCATCGGGTGACTCGCCATTGGCAAGCGGAGTAATCAGGCGCACCAGGGCGCCATCGGTCCGTTTTTTGATAACTGAATCCAGGAAGTTATAGAATTTGATCTGGTAGAGATCGGTCAGGATCCGGCCGCGCTGATCAAACCAGTAATAGGTAAGTTGCCGCTCAGCACCCTTAACCATGATGGCCCGGTTGATAACGATGCCTCTTCCGGTCCCGTCAGGGACCTGAATCCTGTCCGGATCGCGCAACTCCCAGCCGCTGCCGGGAAGGCAGGACTCCGGCGAGTGGGTCGCCTTGCCCTTGGTCTGTGAATCGTTGAAGCCAATATAACAGTTGATCAGCTCGCCCGAACCGTTTCGGAAGTCAGTAAGCAGGTAATCGTTCAGCCCCAGTTCGTCGAGGAACATTTTTTCCATGACCTGCCGCTTGCCGCTCCAGCCGGCCACGGTTTCGGGAAATTCAGCAAACGTTTTTTTGAGAGGGACGCGATTCTGGGTTGTTCCCCCCCCCATGACACCCGCCACCGACAGTCCCATCAGCAGCAGGATAAGCACGATCTGCGGCGCCACATGGCTCAACAGGCCCGGCCGCTGATCATGCTCCTCAACGGATGACATACCTGCCTTCCCGTCGGCAGGGGGCTCATGCTGTTCCCCATCCTTATCAGGGAAGATACGTTTCAGAACAGCCATTTCCAGCACCAGGACCCCCAGGCTGACCATAAAGATGAACCAGCCGGAAAAATCGTGGAAGAAACCCTCGGCCGCCGCCGCTCCCATGAACTGGTACAGGATGCCGACCGAGGCGATCCGCATGCTGTTGGTCACAATCGACACCGGTACCGCGGAGAGCACGATCAGAATTCTTTTCCAGAGGGCACCCTTAAAAAAATAGGCCAGCAAAATCCCGAGCACAATCAGCGGAAAGAAATAACGCAACCCGCTGCAGGCATCCACCACCTGCAGCTTGGTGAAGCCCAGATCAATCACGTTGCCCTCGCGATAGGCCGACATTCCGCAGAGCTGGAGCATCTTCACCCCGATCTGGGAAGACATCAGCTTCAGTCGCAACGTCAAACCGTTGTAGAGAACGACCGGTGGGGGAACCATGGTCAACGCCATAAAAACCGGGAAGATTATCACGCGCAGCTTGCGCCAGCCCATGATCGACCAGAGGGCAGCAACGCACAGCAACCAGAGGGAGACAAACATGATCGTAAATTCTCCGCCCAGCGCCCCCATCCAGTAGAACAAAATCCCCAGCAGCGCCGGCAGCATACCGGCCCAGCTGCGTTGCGCCGGTTCCCGGGCCAGTTCGGCCCGTTTTTCCCAGATCAGATAGGCGACCACCACAGGGATGAAATAGCTGTAGGTGAAATCATCCGAGTTCCAATTGGACAGTAAATAGGCTGTCGTGCTCCGGTACATACACGACGCCAGCGCCAGGAAAAGCAGCAAACCACACAGTATCGGCAGGGAAAAAACCTTGCGCATAATTCTCCTTGAGTAGCTATTCAGCTGGACAGGCTGAAGGCTGAAGACTGCAAGTCGGGTAGATTATAATCGGTATTATTTTAAAAGTTTAACAGGGAATCACAGGGTGCTGATCAGGTCGCGATATTCATCAAGTATCTTTTCGCGTGAAAACTTTTCTTTTGCCGCGGCATACGCCTGAACGCCCATCCGCTGAAGCCTGCCCGAGTCGGCTCGGGCAGCGAGGACCGCCTGCGCCAGATCATCAGCGTCAACCGGCGGCACGACCCAGCCGATGCCCTCTTCGCGCACCAGAAGCGCCACTTCGGAATCTTCTCTGGTAACCGCAATAATCGGTTTGCCGGCTGCCATCAGGTTGTACGTACGACTCGGCACCCCGGCGCCGGTTACGCCGGGCAGTAACGAGATCAGTGAAATGTCGCAGGCGTTCAGAAAAACGGATTGCTCGGAACGGGGGCGCTGACCAACGATCGTAACATTTTTGAGCCCCCTGCGTTCGATTTCCGTCTCCATCCAGCCCCGCTTTGATCCCGAACCGATAAACAGGAAATGGATCGTGTTATCGTCCTTTAAAAGCGAGACGGCCTCGAAGATGAACTCGATGGCTTGGGCCCTGCCCATGTTCCCGACGCAGGAGACGACAAATCTGTCCGTCAGACCCAACTCTCCCAAAAGGGAGTTTTCCGATTTGGGTGCCGGAAAGACAACATCGGTATCAGCCCAACTTCGTATAATACTGATATTGCTCCCGCCGGATCCGTGCCGTTTTTCCGACAGCGCTTTCATGTCGCGACCCAGGACGACAATACGGTCGGCGCTGGTGAAGAGTATCCTGTTCAGCAGGCCGAGACAGGTATCCATAAATCCCTTTGGCGCGATCATCCCAGTGGCGACCAGAATCTCGGGATACACATCTTCCAGGCGCAGGATGCAGGTGGCGCCCCTGCACCAGGCAACCAGTTGCGCCATGAATGGCGATGAAGGAGGGCTCGTAACGGCGATGACGACGTCCCCCCTTTTGACGCTGACAAGCGCCTTGACGAGTGTGGCAACACTGTAGGTCAGGATATTGATCAACCGCAGGGGCAGGATATCCTTGTTCAGCGTCGTGCCCATGCAACGTTCGATCGTAACGCCATTCCTGACCTCTTTGCGGGCCACCCGCGAACCGCGGGCGGTAACCGTCGGACAGCTGCAGAGCACGTGCACGTCATGGCTTGAGGCCAGACCCTCCGCAATCCCGGTCGTGTAAAATGCAGTTCCCTGTTCATCCGGATAATATACTTCCGAAAGAAACCAGATCGTCATCTTCCGCGACGCCATTGCTACCTGCGCCACACGGTTCGATTGACATAATCCGTGTAGCTGAGAATGATGCGCACGACCTTATCCGAGACATTCGGCATGGAGTAATCCTCCACCCGGCGAAGAGTACGCTCGACACCGCGCCGTTGGTCGGCCAGGACCGCCAGCCCCTGGTGCACCCGGTCAACCTCCAGACCGGTCATCATCACACTGGCCTCCTCCATCCCCTCGGGCCGTTCGTGCGCCTCGCGCAGGTTGAGCGCCGGGAAGTTGAGAATTGACGACTCCTCGTTGATCGTACCGCTGTCCGAGAGCGTGGCCCGGGCATGCATCTGCAGGTGGACGTAATCGGTCAGGCCCAACGGTTTCAGCAGCTCAACCCTGTCATGGAAGCTGACACCCAGGCTTTCCACCCGCTTGCGGGTACGGGGATGGGTCGAAACGATCACCCGCTTGCCGTAGGTCTCGGCCAGGCTGTTAAGAATGTCCGCCAGCTTGCGGAAGTTGGCTTCCGAATCCACATTCTCCTCGCGGTGAGCGCTGACCACGAAGTACTCCTGCTCCGCCAGCCCCAGCGTCGCGAGAATCGAGGACGATTCGATCTTCGGCAGATAGTGTGTCAGCACCTCACACATCGGTGAACCGGTCTTGATGACCCGATCCGGCGGCAGGCCTTCGCGCAGCAGGTATTCACGGGCGATGTCCGAATAGGTCAGATTGATATCGCTGGTATGATCGACAATCTTCCGGTTGGTCTCCTCCGGAACGCGCTGATCGAAACAGCGGTTGCCCGCTTCCATGTGGAAGATCGGTATTTTACGGCGTTTGGCCGGTAGAGCGGCCAGACAACTGTTGGTGTCGCCCAGCACCAGCAGCGCCTCCGGCTGGATTTCCGCCAGCAGCGGATCGATCTTGATGATCATCTGGCCAATGGTCTCGGCGGCAGTCGCCCCCGCTGCCCCCAGGAAGTGGTCAGGCTTGCGGATCTCAAGATCGTTGAAGAAGATCTCGTTCAACTCGTAGTCGTAGTTCTGGCCGGTATGGACAAGGACGTGCTCCATGTACCGGTCCAACTTGGGGAGTACACGGGACAGCCGGATGATCTCAGGACGCGTGCCGACAACTGTTACGACTTTCATTCGTTTCATATAGCTCCATTCCTTGACGCCAAGACGCAGAGACGCAAAGTGAATCTAATATTTTTTTGGTTAAATCTTGAAGCCTGGGCTTTACGTCTTTCTTGGCGCCTTCGCGGCTTTGCGCCAAAGCTTTATATCTTACGATTTCAAAATCCTTGACGCCAAGACGCAGAGACACAAAGTAAATCCAAAAGCTTGTTTGGTTATAATCCTGAAGTCACGGTATTAAGATTTTCTTGGCGCCTTCGCGGCTCTACGTCAAAGCTTCATATCTGACGATTTCAAAATCCTTGACGCCAAGACGCAGAGACACAAAGTAAATCCAAAAGC
>JACAAY010000159.1 GCA_013377095.1 Desulfuromonadales bacterium | reverse complement strand
TGGGAATCCTGGCGGGCGACCATCTCAAATCGGCCAGTGATCTGGGGATCCCCCTGGTGGGTGTGGGATTGCTGTACCGGCAGGGCTATTTCCGTCAGTATCTCAACAATGAAGGCTGGCAGCAGGAGTACTACCCGGAGAACGATTTCTACAATCTTCCGTTGAGCCTGGAGCGGGACGAAAACGGAGCACCGTTGTCAATCGAGCTCGAGTTCGGCAGCAGAAAATTCCGGGTGCACATCTGGAAAGTGCAGGTCGGTCGCATACCGTTCTACCTGCTGGATACGAATCTGGAGGAGAACAACAGTGAGGACCGCCTGATAACAGCCAAGCTGTATTTCGGCGATCAGGAAATGCGCATGTTGCAGGAAATTCTGCTGGGCATAGGGGGAATCCGTGCTCTGCGGGCCATGGATATACTTCCCAATATCTGCCACATGAACGAAGGGCATGCGGCCTTTCTGGCACTGGAGCGCATCCGCCTGCTGATGGACAAGCGCGAAGTCGGTTTCAAGGAGGCCCGTGAAATTGTCCGCGCAGGCAATATCTTTACCACCCATACGCCGGTGGAGGCGGGTATCGATCACTTCCCGGCGGAGCTTCTGGAGAAGTATTTTAACTCCTACTACGCATCACTGGGGCTGGAGCGCGACGAATTTCTCTCCCTTGGGCGCCAGAATCCGGGCAACAGCCAGGAGAGTTTCTGCATGGCGGTGCTGGCGCTGAAGCTGGCCGCATATGCCAATGGCGTCAGTCAGCTGCATGGCGAAGTGTCGCGCAGGATGTGGCGGAATCTCTGGCCGGAACTTCCCGAGGAACAGTTGCCCTTGACCTCGATCACCAACGGGGTTCATACCCGTACCTGGATGTCCAATCATATGGCCAGCCTGCTGGTGCGCTATCTGGGAACCCGCTGGAAAGACGATCCGGTTGATCACGGCGCTTGGCGTCGGGTCGCCAGAATACCGGACGCGGAGTTGTGGCGCACCCGGCAGAGTTGCCGTGAAAAACTGGTTGATTTCGCCCGAAAACGTTTGAAACAGCAGTTGGTCAAGGTGGGAGCCACGCTCAAGGAGATTTCCATTGCCGAAGAGGTGCTTGATCCGGAGGTTTTAACCATCGGTTTCGCCCGACGTTTCGCTACCTACAAGCGGGGTACCTTATTGATGCGGGATCTGGACCGGTTGGCCCGTATTTTGAACAACTCGGAGATGCCGGTTCAGATCATCTTTGCCGGCAAGGCCCATCCCCAGGACCATGAGGGGAAGGAGTTGATCCGCCAGATCGTGCAGGTGTCGCACCAGGAACGTTTCCGCCATCGGATCGTGTTTATCGAGGATTACGATATGGAAGTGGCCCGGCACCTGGTCCAGGGAGTTGATGTATGGCTGAATACCCCGCGTCGCCCGATGGAAGCCAGCGGTACCAGCGGCATGAAAGTGGCGTTTAATGGTGGCCTGAACATGAGCGTTCTGGATGGTTGGTGGTGCGAAGGGTATCAGGGCACAAACGGCTGGGCCATTGGCAAAGGCGAGGTCTACGAAGACACCGAATATCAGAACCAGGTGGAGAGCCGCGCCATCTACGATCTGCTGGAAAAGGAAGTTGTGCCGCATTTTTACGAGCGGGGCAGCGACGGCGTCCCCCGCGCCTGGGTCAACACCATGAAGGCTTCCCTGCAGAGCCTCTGCCCGGTGTTTTCCACTGAGCGGATGGTTCAGGAATACACCAAAAACGCCTATTTGCCGGCATTTTTGCATTGGAGTCGGCTGGTGGCTGATGACCTTTCCCTGGCACTGGACCTGGCCCGCTGGAAGGAGCGGGTTTTCAAGGCCTGGCCCCAGGTGTTGATCGTGCTCGCTGAAGCGCAGGTTTCCGATGCGGTGGCGGTGGGGAGCAGCATCCCGATTACGGCGCAGGTGGCGCTGGGCGACCTTGCTGTGGACGAGGTGGCAGTGGAGGGATATTTCGGTGTGCTCGACTCTACCGGTACAATTCAGGGGGGTGAATGTGTTGAGCTCCAGCATGTCAGTGCCCTGGGAAATGCCGTACATCAGTTTGCAGGACAGATCGAGTGCCGCTTCTGCGGGAGGCACGGCTTTATGCTGCGGGTCATGCCGCGGCACAAAATGCTGGGTATCATCTATGAGCCGGGCTACCTGATCTGGGGGTAATCAGTTTTCCCGTGTTCCATCTGTTACTTTGCGCTCTGTTTTTTCGGGCAGAACTGATTTTTTTCCTTTGCTTTGTTTCGCGCGGTAATCCGTTATGGCCATAACCTCTGATATCCAACAACAGGTCTTCGATCTTCTTTCCAAGGCATCAAATCTCTCCTTTATCAGTGCCGAACAGGAATCCGTGGGGAGCCTCGGGCTAACCCCCGGTCAGAGGGTGACGGCTGAAGTGCTGTCAATCCTTCCGGATAGTCGGGTGCAGGTTCGGATCGGGGCGGAACAGTTTAATCTCAACCTTCCCGTGGCGGTCAGGCAGGGGCAAAATCTGGAGTTGACCTACGTATCCAGTGAGCCTCGTTCCACCTTTGCCATCGCGCGGCAGGGGGTGGGCGCTCCGCCGGTCAGCTTGTCGGATGCCTCCCGTCTTCTGGGTTTGCTGGCAAGCAACGAACAGCTGGTTGATCCCCTGGTGCGCTCCTCCCTGCAGAGTGTTGTCGGGATGCTGCGACGCTCTCCGGGAGAGTCGGGCGTTCTGGCCAACCTGATGGATGAGGCCCTGACCTACGGTGATATGCGACAGGGAGGCGCGAGCTCTTCTTTGAAGGCGGAACTCCTTGTCCGGCCGTCACGTGACGTTCAGGGGGCGGCGCCTCCCCAGGCCGGAACGGGTGTGGCAACAGCGGAGCAACTCCGACTGGCGGCATTCGAATCAAACGCCTCCCAGATCCTGCAGCAGATTGCCCGCACGTCCCGCTCTGTTCTGGTTGAAGCGGTGAATCAGCCGGTGGTTCCACTCTTGCTTGCACCGGGCCAGGAGGTGGACGCAGCGGTTCAGGGAACACTCCCCGGAGGCCGGGTTTTTGTCAAGGTTGCTGGCGCAACGCTGGAGCTGGTGTTGCCGCGGCCGGTGGCGGATGGCGAAATCCTGCGACTGACCGTGATTGCGTCCCAGCCCAAACCGGTTTTTGCGGTGTCACGTACTGCGCCGGATGTGACCCAGGGAGTTCTGAGCGAGGCTGGCCGCTGGTTGAGCGTGCTGGAACATGGTGAAGGGGGCATATCAAGCCAGCAACGCTTTGTACTGGATCGTCTTGCCACGGTGTTAAAGAGTCTCCCGCCGGATTCACCCGCTTTTACGGCCATTATGGACGAGGCCATCACCTACCGGACCATTATGGATGGAGGACGTGCCCGGAGCACTCTGGAGGGGATGACCACAACCGTTACGCAACAGGCTACGCTCCAGCAGGGTAACGGAATAGTTCTCGGTGACGATATGGCCAGGCTGCTCCAGGCCCTGATCAAGGGAAACCGGCTTAATCTGGTGGAAACGCTCAATCAGCAGACGCAGCCAGCTTTTTTTACCGCCGGTCAGCAGCTGAAAGGGGAGGTTTTGGCTGCTCTGGGGGGTGGGCGCTTCCTGGTGCAGGTGGCCGACCAGATGCTTGAGTTCAGCATGTCGAAAGGGATGCGTACCGGGGACCGGGTCACGCTCTTTTTTATCACCAATGATCCCCGGCAAACTTTTTTGATGACACGCTTCGGGTTACCGGGCGATTCGCGGGTCAGCGAAACCGGCCGTTGGTTAAGCGGTTTTCTCGGTGCTTCGTCTGAGAATGTTCCCGCCCGTGAGACTCTCGGGATCCTGCGGATTCTCCTGGCCGGCACACCTGCCGACGCAGCCCAGGTGGGTGCGACTCTCCAGCGGGGGTTGCGTGAGAGCGGCCTGTTTTACGAATCACATCTGGCGCGCTGGTTCGGTGGGGAATATTCTCTTGAAGACATCCTGAAAGAACCCCAGGGACGTCTCTCCAAGCTGAAACAGCCAGGTGGTTCGACGATGCCTGGTGGAGCACAGGTGGTAGAGCCCCCACCAGCTGATATGAAAAATTCCTCGCTGGATGCAATGGAAGCTGCCTTTCGTAAAGCCGGCAGCATCACTGTTCACGACGAGGTTATTGACCAGAACAGCCGTATGGTTGTGCGCCAGCAGCTGGAGTCGTTGCAGTCGGGACAGGTCATCCTGCAAGGTGAACTCTTTGCGGGGCAGCCGTTTGAGTGGTCGGTCAATGAGCGTGATGCCAGAAGAAATTCAACGGGTGTCCAGGAGCGCAGCTGGGATACGGTCCTGCGGGTTGACCTGCCGCACTTGGGGGGTATCACGGTCAAGCTGACACTGGATGGTTTCAGGGTCGCGATTGATCTCCATGCCCGTGAGATTTCTTCGGTTGGGGTGCTTGAGAGTGGGCGGGGAGGGCTGGAGGAACAGTTGCAGGCTGCCGGATTGGATCCGGGTGAGATCGGAGTTCGCCATGACGCGGCATGAGAGAGAAGAGCGCAAGGCTGCCGCGCTTTCCTACAAACAGGGGTACTATGCCCCGGTGGTGGTGGCCCGCGGCAAGGGTGTCATGGCCGAAGCGATCATCGCCTGCGCCCGTGAGGCAGGGGTTTATGTGCATGAATCGCCCGAACTGGTCAAGCTGCTGATGCAGGTTGATACGGACCAGTTCATACCGCCCGAGCTGTTCCGGGCGGTAGCGGAAGTGCTGGTGTGGCTGTACAGGATGGAAGCAGCAGTGGAAGCGGAATAAAATCAGGCAATGGTTTTGAGGATTTGGTTGATGCTGTCCTTGCCGGAAGGCATGCCGGTTTCTTTGAAAAATTCATTCAGGAGCGGTTTGAGGGTTTGCCGGACCTCCTTACGTTCGTCCTTCAGGGATAACGTGCCGGTTCCCTTGCCGTTGATTGGGGTGCCGTCAGGTACTTCCGCGGACAGGGAGAAACTGAAGCTGGTGCTGGAAAGTTCTGCGGCGCTGCCGGCAAAACTGAAGGAAGAACCGTCGGCGCTGCTGTTGAGGTTGAAAGCCGCTGCGTTGGCAGAGGCGTGGATCACCTGAAAATCAAGGTCAAAAGCAACCTTTGAGCCATCGGACGTGGTTATTGATCCGCCGAACGAGATGCCCGTGGTCTCCACGGAAAGACTGGCCTGCTGCGCAGCCAGGGTACTACCCTGATGATGTAGTTGGCCTGTTTCTCCGGTCGGTACACTCTTGAGGTCGCTGATCTGTATGCCGGTAATGCCGCCAAGGATATCCCTGAGGAGGTTGGACAGGGGATTTACCTGCTGATCGTGCTCTTTGGCCCGCAGGTGGTGAATGGCATGTTCCCGGTCATGCGGCCGCCTGGCTTCGTCGGAAAGTTCAATCCGGTCTCGTGAGGGGGGCGTTGATTGCTGCGGTGCGCTTTTTGTCGCCTGGTTCAGGGTCAGCTGACTGAAGTCAACCTGTGTTTGAGTAAGTGAAGTGGTGAGTGTCAATTGCATGGCGACCTCTCTATGATAGGCTGCTGGCGAGTGCTGGTTTTGTTTTTTGTATCGTCAACCATCATGGGGTTCTTGAGTGCTTTTGTGGATAAGCAATAATACCCAGGGGATATCCCTTTAATCTGGAGGATCAATGCAGATCAAGTTCGGTACCGATGGTTGGCGGGGGGTGATAGCCCGCGATTTCACCTTTGACAACCTTTCCATGGTGGCCCAGGCCACCATGGATTATCTCATTCAAAACAATCTGGGAAGCAAGGGGCTGGTGATCGGTTATGACCGCCGATTTCTCTCTCGAGATTTCGCGCGGCGGGTGGCGGAAATTGCTGCTGGTAACGGAATCCGTGTGTTGTTGAGCGATGGTTTTGCTCCCACGCCAGCCATTTCCTGGGCGGTGAGGGAAGCCGGCGCTGGTGCGGGCGTGATGATAACGGCCAGTCACAATCCGCCGGAGTACAACGGTTTCAAGATCAAGGAAGCTTTTGGTGGTTCTGCCTTACCCGCCACCACCAGGGTGGTGGAAGAGATTGTAGCCTCGAATCAGGCGTCAGGCCGTCGCATAGAGGAATGTGCGTTTGATGTTGCGTTGAGCAAGGGGATGATCGAGATGTTCGACCCCAGTGTCGGATATTTCAGGCAGATCAGGAGTTTTGTCGATCTGGATTTGATTGCCACGTCTGGTATAGCGGCCGTGGTCGACCCGATGTTTGGCGCCGGATGCGGTGTTATCCCGCGTCTGCTGCCGGAAATTGATGAGATTCATGCCATGGAGAACCCTTCTTTTGGCGGCCAGTCACCCGAGCCGATCGGTGAGCATTTGACTGAGCTTTCGGAACTGGTGGCCAGCGGCAGGTACCGGGTGGGGTTGGCGTTGGACGGTGATGCCGACCGGATCGGAGCGGTCGATGAAAACGGCGACTTTTTTTCATCCCACTGTATATTTACTGTCATTTTGCGGCACCTGATCGAACACAAAAAAATGCTGGGTGGTGTGGTCAAGACCGTTTCCACAACTCGCATGGTGGATCTGTTGGCCGATAAGTTTGGCTTGCGGCTCTTTGAAACGCCCATCGGCTTCAAACATATCTGTGAGTTGATGCTGACGGAAGATATCCTGATGGGTGGCGAGGAGTCGGGTGGTCTGGGTGTCAAGGGGCACATACCCGAACGCGACGGCATTCTGCTTGCTCTGCTGCTGCTGGAGGCCATGGCGGTCAGTGGCAAGGGTTTGCGTCAACTGCTGAATGAAACCATGGATGTGATCGGTCATTTTTACTACCGTCGCATTGACCGGCGGATTGAGGCAGACGCCAAGGAACTGCTGGTGGAGCGGTTGAAAACATGTCCGCCTGAGAAGATCGATGATCGCAAGGTGAAGACCTGTAATTTCAGCGATGGCTTCAAATTCATCTTTGAAAACGGTGACTGGTTGCTGATTCGCCCGTCGGGCACCGAACCGGTGCTGCGCCTCTACAGTGAAGCGGTTTCCCCTGACCGGGTGGATCAACTGTTGCGGGCGGCCGAAATCCTGGCCGGGATATGACCAATTTCAGGAGCTCACCGGTTGGCTAGTCCCAATGCGCTGATAAAAAAAAGATGAATTTTATGATTAATATGGTAATAATCAATCATTAAAATCAAACCCTATCCCGTTGAACGGGACACCACAGAGGAGGTTTTTGAGATGGCAAACATTCTCATAGTTGACGATTCATCTACCATGCGGAAAATCATATCACGCTCACTGCGCCAGGCCGGTCTGCCGGTCGATGAGGTTTTTGAGGCAGGGGACGGCATTGAAGGGCTGAATGTGCTCGCCTCCGGCAAGACGGTTCATCTGATTCTGTCCGATATCAACATGCCCAATATGGATGGTCTGGAATTTGTCAAGATGGTCAGGGGCAATGGCAATACGGTGCCAATCGTGATGATTACCACAGAGGGGGGCGAGGAGATCATCAAGGAAGCCATTGAAAGCGGAGCCAGTGACAGCATCAAGAAACCCTTTACACCGGATCAGCTTCAGGAAAAACTGGGAGGACTTCTATGAGCCTTAATGCCGAGATTGTCGCCTCAAAAGTGTTTACCGAGGAACAGTTGGCAAAATATATTATCGATGCGACTCAAGAGGTGTTTACCACCATGGTCATGATGGACGCTGCCGACGATTACCCTCTTCGGGAACCAATCAACCGCTTCAAGTGCAGCATCACCGGCATGGTCGGGTTTGCCGGCACCTATTCAGGCG
>JACAAY010000158.1 GCA_013377095.1 Desulfuromonadales bacterium | reverse complement strand
GACCTCCCTAAGATTCCCATCTGACCTTCACTCTTTCCCCCAGTTCCTTGGAGACCTCCTGTATCGTCTCCCTGGGTAGCCTTTGCCGTGATACGACAAAGCTTATCTTTCCGGCGATTCTGCGCGGGCAGCTGATCTCCAAGGTTCCGCTCTTCATCTTCAGCAGCAACTCCGGGAGGAGTCTGGAAGTTCGGCTCAGGATGACATCGACCCTGAAGAGCCTCTCGCGGCCGGCCAGGCAGATCAGACTGACCCTGGTCACGTAGAAGTGACGGGCTTCTCCGGCGCGGTACGTTCCCCGTTCCCTCGGTGGTTGCAGGGAGAGTGGACAGATCCCGCAGATCTCCCTTCGTTTGAACATCTCGTCCACACGAATCAGGACAATCAGGGAGCCGTTGTTCCGTACCCGGTCGACTGTTCCCTTGATGAGCGCCCCTTGGAGGGATTTAAGGTAGGCAAACTCCACCAGGGATGTGCGCTTCTGCAGTTCGATTCCGACCCGGTAGCGGCAGAGGCGGAGCAGCTTTCTGCTCAACCTGTTGGCCGGCAGCTGTTCCAGATCAGCGCTGCCGTCTTTGCCTCTCTCCCGGTAGATCGAAAGCTCGTTATCGGAAAAGATGACGACGACCCTCTTGCCGAAGGATTCGCTCAAAGTCGCGGAAAGGGTCCGTTCCAGGAGTGTTCTGGTTTCCATTTGTGGAATCCGGTACTCCCGGGCAATTTCAGTATAGAGGCTTTCCAAATACATCGGTCCAGGGGTTCGGCAATGAATCGAGAAGGTTTGGAGATAGAAGTTGGCTAGGTATTTCAGCTGTCCCTATATCAGCAATGATGGTCGCGATCCTGCCGGCGTATCGCTCCCTTCTTCCCGGGGTGTTGCTGTGGTAGCAGCCGACCGCCTTCCAGTTGTAACCGTTACGCTGAATGCACTGCGCCAGAATCCAAGCTCCGGTCCTAACATTGGTGCAGGGGTCACCCAGTTTATGCCAATTATCCAACCCTACAACCTTTGCCCAGCGGGAATTGATCTGCATCAGGCCGTAGTCGTAGGTCCCGTTGCCGTTCTTGCCGATGGCCGCCGGATTCATGCCGCTCTCATGCCGGGCGATGCCCCACAGGAGCAGTGGGGATATGCCATATTCCGTTCCCGCTTCCTCGAAACAGAAACCGGATGCCGTGGCCGGGAGCAGGAGTGCAAGGAGTATGGCTGTCAGGCGTATGACAGGAGACATCGTTCACCTCCTCGAAAATATTTTCCCTCCTACCTATAATTATCCTGCGGGGGTGTAGCTGGTCGGTTGGAAATTTGTGTTGGAGAGTCGGAGAGGAAAAGCAGTTAAAGTGATTTAGATAGCATGCTTCAATACAGAATGAAGATGTGCGCGGCCACCTTGGGGCAGATTTTTCTTGCATGCTCAATTCGACACAGGTATCGTTATCTTACCAAATCTTACGCGAGGTCCACATGGAAACGACACTCCTGTCGAGCAAGGGGCAGGTTATTATTCCCAAAGCTATTCGTTCTAGCCACCATTGGAAGCCCGGTACCCGATTTGTCGTTGAAGATGTACAAGGCGGAATTTTGCTTAAGCCGTTGAGCACTTTTCCTGCAACTGACCTGCGGAGCGGCCTGGGCTGCGTCGGTTATAAGGGGGCTGCTAAAAGTCTGGATGAGATGCAGGCGGCAATTGATGATGAACTGGCGCGAACGTGGCGTAAGGAACGGTGTTGATGGTTACACTTGATACCAATGTCTGGGTGCGCTATCTGACCAACGATGACGAGCTTCAGGCCGGTCGTGCCATGAAGCTTCTGGAACAGGCTGATAGCGTTTTTCTGCCCAAAACGGTACTGCTTGAACTGGAGTGGGTGTTGCGAGCTGCATATGGGGTCAAACCTACCGATATACACCGGTCATTGCAGCATATCCTGGGGTTGCCGATGGTGATTGCCGAGTCTGTCGGACAGGTGACTGTTGCACTTGATTTTTTTGCAGATGGCTTTGATTTTGCCGATGCCCTGCACCTCGCATCCAGCGATACAACAGAGGCAATATTTACTTTTGACGAGCGGTTTATACGTAAGGGGAGGAAGTTGACGCCGCCGGTCAAGGCGGTTCCGGCTACGTAATGGTAGCTGGTGCATGGTTTTTGAGGTATCAGAAGTAATCAGAAGTATTCAGAGAAAGGGCAATCTCACGATAATCCAAAATTTATGGTGGTATATTTGGGGGTATATTTTAAAAATGTAACTGTATTTTGCTCAATATATTATATGGATAAGTAATCAGTTGTATGGACACCACCTCCACCAACTATATGATATCACTCATGTTTTAGTTTTTCTCTAGTGCTGCTAACTCATTTGCTACACCGGAGGGAGCTAAGCATGAGTGATTCATACCTCTTCAAGCGTAATAATGTCTATTATTTCCGCATCAAAATTCCTCTAGATGTAGTCCCGTATACCAATCGTAAAAAATATGGAAGTCACTGAATACTAAAAGTTTGAAGCTGGCAAGATCAGCTGCAAAGTTAGTTGGATATCGCCTTGAAGAAATGTTTACATGGATATATTCGGAATAGGGGCTATCAACATGAAAAAGCCCACCAATTTGTTAGGTGGGCTTCTGTGTTATTGTATGTGTTACCTTTTCAGGTATGTATCCGATCGATTGTATCAACCGGAGCAATGATGCATTCTATAAATGTTTGCAGCCTGGCGGAGTATCATCCATATGAAGTAAAACCTCCTTGTTGTTGGTGTGACTTTCTCATTCCTGATTTGATAATATCACCCACAGATTAAAAAAACAGTCTGTTTAAATTATTTTTGTTCGATTATACTGTGATACTGTGAGTTGCTAGTAAAGCTGTCCTTGCCGTATTATCGTCTCTCGCGTGAAGCCAAAGCCCTCCTGCCAAGAAATGGTCATTACCCATATCATCCGATAGCTCCAACCTCCTAGCCATAACCAAGTATAGTTAGATTGATTAATGTTAATAAATTTATATCAGGCTATCGCAATCATTGCCCTGTGAGCACTGGACCCGATCCGGTTCCTGCCAGCGAGGTCAACCTCGTTGGCAGGATCATTGGTGAGGCTGTGCTTTTCAGAAATTACAAGGGGGCGAAGAAGATCAGGATCGAATAGGGCTGGAAGGGGTTGAATGACATATATCTCCACGTGCACGTGCTGCCATCCCTGGCCGGCAACTGAACGTCTTGCCTCCCCATGATTACGGTGTACTCTTGAAGTATGGAAAAACTGCGAAGGGCGGAACCCTTTCCACCGGAATACGCCTCGGAGCCGATTTCTGCTGGCTCCGCTCGTACAGAGTGGCGAAGAAGCCCATGGACGAATCCGCTGGCGTGAATATGAAGGAGTAGAGCCCGTGATGAACAACCTGATTTCATCGGTGTACCGCATCCGTTTCCACGGTCGCGGCGGGCAGGGGATGAAAACGGCGAGCCGCATCCTCGGTTCGGCTTTTTTTCTTGAGGGACTCCAGGTGCAGGATGCGCCCCGCTACGGCGCCGAACGCCGTGGCGCCCCCATTTTTGCCTATGTGCGCGCCTCCCGCACTCCTATCAACGAGCGGGGGATAATCCATGTTCCCGATCTGGTCATCGTTGCCGACGAAACCCTCCTGGCAATTCCGGCTGCCGGCGTCCTGCACGGGGTAACCGATCGCACCGTGCTGCTTATCAACAGTGCGGAAAAGGCGGAGGATCTGCAGGTGCGCCTGAACTTCCCGGGAAAGCTGATTGCCTTTTGCGCGATTCCGGAAGAGGAAGGCGATCATGGGCTTCGCCATGTCGGTGTGGGGTGCGCGGGGGCAGCAGCCCGGCTGACGGGCGTCATCTCCCGGACGTCCCTTGAGGGGGCGATCCGTGAAGAGCTTGCGCCGCTCGGTGACCGTGTCGTGGGGCTGAATCTGCATCTTGCCCTGCGTTCCCATGATCTGATGGCGTCGTACGGAGTTATTGTCACGCCAGGTCTTGCAACTTCCGCTGTCGGCTACCTGAAGCCCGACTGGGTGGATATTCCCTTCGACAAAGCACGGGTCTCCGCTCCTGCCGTATTTGCACCGGCAACCAGTGATCAGGTCATGACGGGACTCTGGCGGACTGAGCGCCCGGTACTGGATCGAGCTCTCTGCAAGCGCTGTTCGCTGTGCGCCATCTACTGCCCGGAAAACGCCATCACGCTCAACCGTGAAGGCTTCCCGGACATCGATTACCAGCACTGCAAGGGGTGTCTTCTCTGTGTTGAACAGTGCCCGGCGCACGCCTTGCGGGCTGTGCCGGAACATGACGAACCGCGGGAGGCAACCGGAGAGGAACGGGGAAAGGGGGAGAAACGGCCATGAAACGCACTTTATTGACCGGCAACAGCGCCGCAGCCTGGGGTGCGCGCCTGGCCGGCGCCGAATATGTCCCGACCTTCCCCATAACGCCCCAGACCGAGATCATTGAGACTCTGGCATACTGGATCGATACGGGAGAAATGGACTGCCGTATGACGACCCTGGAGTCTGAGCATTCAATGGTTACGGCCGCAGGTGCGGCAGCCGCCACCGGGGTTCGTGTCTTTACCGCCACGTCGAGCCAGGGGCTCCTGTACGGCATGGAGATGCTTTACACCGTGGCCGGGTGGCGCGCCCCGTTCGTTCTGGTCAACGTTTCGCGGGGCCTCTCCGCTCCCATAACCCTTGAGCCGGACCACAATGATATCCTGGCTGCCCGGGACTGCGGTTTTCTCCAGATACACTGCGCCACCTGCCAGGAGGTACTGGACGGCATTCTCCTTGCCTATCGTCTTGCCGAGAACGAAAAAGTCCGCCTTCCGGTTATTGTCAACATGGACGGCTTTTATCTGTCGTTTACCCGAGAGCCGGTGGAAATTCCCGATCCGGAAGCGGTACAGCGTTTTCTGCCCGGGTATGACGCGGAAAATATCCGCTTCCGGGCCGGAGTTCCCCTCAGTCAAGCCGTGGCGGTCCTCGGCGGTGGACAGTATTCCTATTTTCGTTACGAAATGCACCTTGCCGCCTTGAACGGACTGGCGGTCTTTAACGAGATCAACGACGAGTTCGCCGCCATCTTCGGCAGGCGCTGCCGTGATGTTGAAGGGTATCGCACCGATGACGCCGAACTGGTTTTCGTCATGATCGGTTCCTTTGCCACCAAGGCCAAGGATGCGGTGGACCGGCTCCGTGAGGCGGGCATGGCGGTCGGTCTGGCCAGGCCGATTCTCCTGCGCCCCTTCCCGCGCGACCGGATACGGAGCATGCTGGCCGGTAAAAGAGGAGTAGCTGTCATTGACCAGAACATCTCTCTCGGAATGGGTGGGATTCTCCACGGGGAAATCGCCTCCGCACTGTATGGTATGGCGAATTCACCGCCGGTCATTACCAGCTTTATAGGAGGCCTGGGCGGCCGTGATATTGCCGTGGAAGAGTTTTTCGAGATGGCGAATGCCACGTTGCGGGCCGTTGAAGCGGGTCACACACCCGCGCCCCGCCTGCTGTTTACCCGGGAAGAACTCCGCGAGGTGCGCAGAATGCAGGAGATCGCAGGTGCAGGCGGAAACAGGGGGGCGTGCCATGAGTGAAACGACCTACAAGCGGATTCAGGATCTGCCCACCGAGCATCTGATGGGCACGGGAACACCCATGTGCGCCGGGTGTGGAGGTCTGGCGGCCATCAAGGAGATCTACGACATCATCGGTGAAAAAACCGTTTTCATCAATGCTGCCGGCTGCATGACGCTCCTGGCCAACTACCCCTTCACGCCGTTCAGGGGTAGTTGGCTCTATACGGCGATGGCTTCGGCCCCGGCCGGTGCGCAGGGGGTGAGAGACGCGCTCGATATCCTGCTTGCCAAGAGGCGGCTTTCCGCGGATGAGGATCTTGAGGCAGTGGTGCTGACCGGGGATGGCTCCGCGTACGGTATGGGGCTTTCGGCTACTTCGGGAGCCATGGATCGCAATCTGGATTTCCTCTATGTCTGCTACGACAACGAGGGGTACGGGAACACCGGCCAGCAGGCTTCCGGTGCCACGCCGCTCGGCGCAAGAACCGCCACCAGCAGGGGGCTGAACGGGTATCCCGGACACAAGAAGGACCTGTTTGCCGTATGGGCAGCCCATCGCCCGGCCTATGTCGCAACAGTTTCGCCGTCGGAGCCCCTCGACCTGGCCCGGAAGCTGGAAACGGCACGGAACCTTGTCGGTCCGAGACTGATCCTTGCCCTTGCTCCCTGTCCCACCGGCTGGGGGTTCGACCCGAAAGATACTGTCAAGGTTGGCAGGCTTGCCGTCCGGAGCGGAGTCTGGCCACTCAAGGAGTATCGGGACGGTGTGGTGACGCATAGCGTGGTCCCGGGACACCGCCTTCCCGTCGAGGAATACCTGCGATGCCAGGAGCGTTTTGCCCACCTTTTTCGGCCGCAGCGAAACGAGGAGCTGCTGCGGGAAATCCAGTCCGGTGTTGATGGCTACTGGGAAGGGATAGCGTAACACCTTCGCTTCTGGAGAGGATTGAACTCACCCTGTCAGGGAAATGGCTCAGTGCAATTCACCGAAGATACCCGGAAGGTTCCCTATGTATCAATTCATCAAACCGAGGAGGAAAAGATGTATTCCGATGAGGCCAATAATCTGAATCCGCTGGACATGGTGCACACCCAGATCGACAAGGTGGCCAGATACCTGAAGGCAGACCCGAACCTGATAGAAAAGCTGAAGCATGCCGAGCGCGCGCTGCTGGTTTCAGTACCGGTAGTCATGGATGACGGCCGGCTGAAGGTTTTTCGGGGCTTTCGCGTGCAGCACAATACTGTCAGGGGACCCGCCAAGGGGGGCATTCGCTACCATCCGAACGTGGGGCTCGACGAAATCACCGCCTTGGCAGCCTGGATGACCTGGAAGTGCGCCGTCATGAACATCCCCTTTGGCGGGGCCAAGGGGGGAGTGCAGTGCAATCCCAAAGAAATGAGCATCGGCGAAATCGAGCGTCTCACCCGCAGATTTACCGCTGAAATCCTCAGTTTCATCGGGCCTGATAAGGACATACCGGCTCCGGACGTCAACACCAACTCCCAAATAATGGCTTGGATGATGGATACCTACTCAATGCAGGTCGGGCACTCGGTGCCGGGAGTGGTGACCGGCAAGCCGATCGAAATTGGTGGGTCCGAAGGGAGAAGCGAAGCAACCGGACTGGGAGTCGTCTTCACCATAGTCGAAGCGTCAAGAAAACTGGGGATGGTACTCAACGGAGCGACCGCCGCCATCCAGGGCTTCGGCAATGTCGGCGCTTCCGCGGCCAAGCATCTCTGCCGTAAGGGAGTTAAAATCACGGCTGTCAGTACCTCAAAGGGGGGAGTCTACTGCGACCGGGGTATCGACCTCCCTGCACTTCAGGAATATTACCGGGAGAATGCGACTCTGGCGGGATTCCAAGGGCTTGATGTCATAACCAATGAAGAACTTCTTTCCCTGGATTGCGACATCCTGATCCCCGCGGCCATGGAAAACGCCATCCACGGGGACAATGCCGCCGGGGTGAGGGCCAAGATCCTGGCGGAAGGTTCGAACGGCCCGGTTACCCCCATCGCCGACGAGATCCTGAATGACAAAGGAGTGTTCATAATTCCCGATATCCTGGCCAATGCAGGAGGAGTAACGGTTTCCTATTTCGAGTGGGTCCAGGATCTGCAGAACTACTTCTGGAACGAGGATGAGATCAACGAAAAGCTGCGCATGCTCATGGTGAATGCTTTCAATAAGGTAATTGCTATTGCGGAAGATGCCGGCGTCGACAACAGGACTGCCGCCCAGATGCTGGGCATCGGCCGGGTGATGGAGGCTACCAGGCTCAGGGGGCTGTATCCGTGATGTTTGCTGCCGGTATCCGACAGGGTCAGATGAAACCTGTTCCGTAAATGGGACAACTGGGGTCGAAATGGTGTGCTGAATAAGTGGACAAGGTAACAAAAATGTCATGATCTCAAAATGATCGCATTCTTCATCCACAGGGTATTCAACGCAATCTGTGGATATTTATAAGGTTCTTCAGCAGAATTTGTGGGTTGTTGGCGATAACGGAAACACCGCCATT
>JACAAY010000157.1 GCA_013377095.1 Desulfuromonadales bacterium | reverse complement strand
TCTTATCCATGTAGTTTCCTGTCTCCCCAATAAAAATAGTGTGGCTAAAATAATAGGGCTCCATTGCCCCTGTTTCGATCAAAACGCGCATTCGGCAGAGCCGTGCGATTTACCTGCTTAGTGCGCTACAGCCTCGAAATGCAGCACCTGTAGCCTAGAAGTGCACTATCACTTAACTTTTTTCATTTTTATTGTCAATAAAAAAAACGTGCCGTCAAACACCTAATCAGCCGAAACCTGGTCAGATACAAAAAATGGGGAAACCCTTTGCGGAGTTTCCCCATGTAAATACTTGCCGTACGCAGTCCTTCTCTTAACGCTTGGAGAACTGGAAACGGGCGCGTGCCCCTTTTCGACCGTACTTCTTACGTTCTTTAACGCGTGAATCGCGGGTAATAAAACCGGCTTTTTTAAGCGCAGGCCGTAATTCGGGATCGGTTATCAGCAGCGCCTTGGTGATGCCGTGCCTGATGGCGCCAGCCTGGCCGGAGTCACCTCCACCCTGGACCGTAACAAAAATATCGAACTTGCCTACATTTTCAGTAAGTTCAAGCGACTGCCGTACAACCATCTTGGAAGTTTCGCGACCGAAATACTCTTCCAGTGATTTATTGTTGACGGTTATTGAACCTGCACCCGGCTTGAGCCATACTCTGGCTACCGAGCTTTTGCGTTTACCTGTTCCGTAATAGCTTACTGCTGCCATATCGTGCCTCTCCTCAGAGTATTAAAGTTCAAGGTTCTTGGGCTGCTGGGCATCGTGTGGATGGGTTGGCCCCGCATAAATCTTCAGTTTTTTGAGCATGTGCCGGGAAAGCTTGTTTTTGGGTAGCATGCCCTTGACAGCCTTACGGATGATCTCCTCAGGCTTTTTCTCCATAAGCTTGCCGGCACTGATCTCTTTCAAGCCGCCGGGAAAACCCGAGTGACTGTAGTAGATTTTATCTGCCAGCTTGCGACCGGTAAGGGAGATTTTTTCCGCATTCACCACGATGACAAAGTCACCAGTATCCACACTGGGGGTAAAGATAGCCTTGTTTTTGCCCCGCAGCACATTCGCCACCTGTGAGGAAAGCCGGCCGAGCACCAGGTTTTCCGCGTCCACGAGATACCAATCCCGTTTTACATTTTCAATCTTTGCAACTTCGGTTTTCATAGTAAATCCTCACGTAACATGCCCAGCCCGCAAGCCGGTTCATGGTTTTTTCGAAGAGATGTAAACTACTAAATGGATATGTACGTGTCAAGTAAAAAATAATTTTCTTGCCCAGGCAGTTCTTACAATGTTGTCAAGCACCCTGAACCATGGTACAAATGCCAGCCATAATGAAGTACAGCTTTTGAGGGAGTTTGTCCAATGAAGATAACCATCGCCGATGTGGAACACGTTGCCCGGTTGGCCAGGCTCGATCTGAGTAATGAGGAGAAATGCCTCTTTGCCGGACAGATGGATGCCATTCTCGGCTATGCGCAAAAACTGAACGAACTGAATACCGACGAGATTCAGCCTACCTCCCATGCCGTACCCATGGAAAACGCTTTCCGTGACGATCTGGTTCAGCCATCAATCGGTGTGAAAAAGGCCCTGGCAAACGCTCCGGACTCGGCTCTCAATTTCTATCGTGTCCCGAAGGTTATCGAATAAATACTCGCACACAGGGAGCCAGGAATGGATCTTTTTGAACTTACACTATATGAACTGCATACGAAACTGAAGTCAAGGGAAGTATCTTCCCGCGAGGCAACCTCGGCCATGCTAAACCGCATCAGTGCATCTGATGCCCGGTTCAATGCGTTTATTACTGTTACCCCTGAAAAGGCTCTGGCCGACGCAGATGCGGCCGACAAGCGCATTGCGGCGGGCGAAATGAGTACCCTGACCGGCATACCGCTGGCCCTCAAGGATATTTTTCTCACCGAGGGAATTCTTACTACCTGTGGGTCGCGCATTCTCAACAATTTTATCCCCCCCTACAGCGCCACCTCCTATGAAAAACTCAAAGAGCAGGGAGTAGTTCTACTTGGCAAGCTCAACCAGGATGAATTCGCCATGGGTTCCTCAAACGAATCCAGCGCCTCCGGGGTTGTTCACAACCCGTGGAACACGGACTGCATTCCGGGCGGCTCCTCCGGCGGTTCAGCAGCAGCCATTGCTGCACGGCAGGCAACAGCCACCCTGGGTACCGACACAGGCGGATCGATCCGTCAACCCGCTTCCCACTGCGGCTGTGTGGGGCTCAAGCCAACCTACGGCCGCGTTTCGCGGTATGGCGTGATAGCCTATGCCTCATCCCTTGACCAGGTTGGGCCCCTGACGCGGGATGTCACCGACAGCGCCATCATGTTACAGGCAATTGCCGGCCATGACTCCAAAGACTCCACCAGCGTCAATATAGCTGTTCCTGATTACCGTGCAGCTTTGACCGGTGATATCAAGGGGCTCAAAATCGGCCTGCCCAAGGAATACTTCATTGCCGGCCTCGATCCGGATGTTCAAGCTGCCATGGATAACACCATCGCAACCTACCGCCGCCTGGGGGCGGAGTTCGTCGACATCTCGCTGCCACACACCGATTATGCCGTGGCAACCTACTACCTGATCGCAACAGCCGAAGCCAGCGCCAACCTGGCTCGCTATGACGGCGTCCGTTTCGGCCACCGGGCCGAGCAAACCGAGGGACTGCTGGAAATGTATTCCAAGAGCCGTAGCCAGGGTTTCGGAACCGAGGTCAAACGCCGCATCATGCTCGGCACCTATGCCCTTTCCTCGGGCTACTATGACGCCTACTACGTCAAAGCCCAGAAGGTTCGCACCCTGATCATGCGCGATTTCATCCAGGCCTTTGAAGGGGTCGATGTCATCCTGACTCCGGTGGCGCCCACACCGGCCTTTAAAATAGGTGAAAAATTCAATGACCCGCTACAGATGTATCTGTCGGATATTTTCACCATTCCGGTCAACCTGGCAGGAACCTGCGCCATGTCCCTGCCGGCCGGTCTCAGCTCAAACGGTCTTCCCATCGGTGTGCAACTGATCGCAAAACCGTTCGGTGAAGAGACCATCCTGCGGGCAGCACACGCCTTCGAGCAGGCCACCGAATGGCACACCATGAAGGCTCCGTTGTAATCCTGCAATCTTTTGGAGACCATTTAACATGAAATTTCAGCCCGTTATCGGCCTTGAGGTCCACGTACAGCTCAAAACCGACACCAAAATATTCTGCGGATGCTCTACCTCGTTCGGATCCGAACCAAATTCACAGACCTGTCCGGTCTGCCTGGGTCTGCCCGGAGCGCTGCCAGTGCTGAATAAAAAGGTGGTTGAATTTGCCGTCAAGGCCGGTCTGGCCACCAACTGTTCTATCACCCACCGCAGTATTTTTGCTCGCAAAAACTACTTTTACCCGGATCTTCCCAAGGGGTACCAGATCAGCCAGTTTGAAGATCCGATCTGCCAGCGCGGCTGGTTGGATATCGAGGTAAACGGCGAAACCAAGCGCATTGCCATAACCCGTATTCACATGGAAGAAGACGCAGGCAAGCTGGTTCACGGCGATATCCCTGAACTTGAGGATGGATCGGGAGTCGACCTGAACCGGGCCTGCACCCCGCTTCTGGAGGTCGTTTCTGAACCGGACCTGCGCTCATCGGACGAGGCGGTCAGCTATCTCAAGCAACTGCACCGGATCGTGACCTGGCTTGATATCTGCGACGGCAACATGGAGGAGGGCAGTTTCCGCTGCGACGCCAATGTCTCAGTCATGAAAGTCGGCTCGGAGCAGTTGGGCACCCGTGCCGAGATCAAGAATGTCAACTCATTCAAGTTCGTCAAGCAGGCCATTGAGTATGAGATACAGCGCCAGATTGACCTGATTGAGGATGGCGGAACGGTTGTTCAGGAAACGCGTCTGTTTGATCCAACCAGCGGCACGACCCGCTCAATGCGCAGCAAGGAAGAAGCCCACGACTACCGCTATTTTCCAGACCCGGATCTCGTACCGCTGGTGATCGACGCCGACTGGGTACTGCGAGCGCGCCACGAGCTGCCCGAGCTGCCCGAGCACAAAATGCAGCGCTTCATCACCGAATTCAGTATCCCGGAGTATGACGCTGAGGTGTTGACCTCAAGCCGTTCGCTGGCGGAATACTACGAGGAGTGCGTGGCATGTCACCACAACGGCAAGGCCGTCTCCAACTGGATCATGGGTGAGGTCATCCGCGGACTGAACGACTCCGGCCTCTCCATAAACGATTGTCCGGTCACCCCGCACATGCTGGGGGAACTACTCAAACTAATCGACAATGGCACCATCTCCGGCAAAATCGCCAAGACGGTCTTCGACGAGATGTGGAAGAGCGGCAAGAGACCGGGGGTCATCGTCGAGGAACAGGGGCTGGTTCAGGTTTCCGACAACGGAGCCATCGAGGCGATCATCGACGAGATCATGGCTCAAAACGCCGGACAGGTTGCGGAATACCGTAGCGGCAAAGACAAGCTGTTCGGATTCTTTGTCGGACAGGTGATGAAGGTGAGCAAAGGCAAGGCCAACCCGGCTGTCGTCAATGAACTGCTGCTGGAGAAGCTGAAGGGATAGGGGGAACGGAAGATGAACCCGACCGTAATGATCGTTGATGACGCGCTGTTCATGCGTAAAATCCTGCGCGGTATCCTGGAGGAAAACGGCTATCAGGTTGTGGCGGAAGCGGCCAGTGGTATCGAAACCATGCGGAGACTACACGATCATCGCCCTGATATCATCATTCTGGATATCATCCTGCCCGACGCCAACGGCCTCGACCTGTTGAAGTCCATATTCTCGGCCAGCCCGTTATCCAGGGTTGCGATCTGCTCGGCAATCGGCCAGGAACAGGTCATCCAGAAGGCGCTTGACCTGGGAGCCAAGGCATTTATCCAAAAACCCTTTACCCCTGAAAAGGTTATCACCGCTCTGGCAAGCATGGAGGGATAACCAATGAACATGTCCCAGTATCGGGATCTGTTCGTCTCCGAATCCCACAGGCACCTTGAGGCATTTAACGAACTCATTGTCCAGCTTGAGAGCAGCGGTGACCCGAACATCGTTCATGAGCTTTTTCGCCACGCCCATTCGTTGAAGGGTATGGCGGCCACCATGCAGTTTGACCGTATTTCCGGGCTGGCCCACAAACTGGAAGACCTGCTGGCCAAAGTCAGGGATGGGGAGTTTTCTCCCGACCGCGCCCTGGTCAATCTCCTCCTGGAGGGGGGTGACCTGCTGGCCTGCATGGTCGCAATCATTGAAGAGGGGTCCGACACCCCGTTGCCGGACAGCGATGACCTGATCAATCGAATTACCGGATTTACTCCAGACGCTGGTACGGTTCCCGAACCTAAGCACGATGACGATGAGCACCAGCCCGAGCCTCTCCTGCGCCAACCCCAATTCCGCCAGTCCGATTCGTTTAAAACCGTACGTGTAAAAACAGAAACGCTTGACCGAATGGTAAACATCACCGGCGAACTCATCACCACGCACCACCGGCTGGCCGACCAGCTGCGCACCCTGCCCGGGACAAACCTGAATGAGCCTCTGGCCCAGCTTTCATCACAACTGCGAGAACTGCGCGATGAAGTTTTCCTGGCGCGCATGCTGCCCTTTGCCATGGTAGCCGACCGTTTTCCCCGACTGGTGCGTGACCTGTCCCACAGCCAGGGTAAGGAAGCCACATTACGTATCAGTGACGGCGACATCGAACTGGATCGCGGGATTCTGGAAAATATTGCCGAACCGCTGATGCATATCCTGCGAAACGCAGTTGATCACGGCATGGAGGCTCCCCACGAACGCATGGCAGCCGGAAAACCACGTAGCGGCCAGATATCCCTCACCCTGGAACGGGATAAGGATTATGTCACCATCGTGGTTTGTGACGATGGCCGGGGAATGGATCCGGCCCTGCTGGCTGCCAAAGCCATGGACAGGGGGTTGATCAGTGCCGTGCAGGCAGCGGCTTTGTCGGCACGGGAAGCATTCATGCTGATCTGCAACCCCGGTTTCTCAACGGCTGAAACGGTTACCGACATTTCGGGGCGGGGCGTGGGCATGGATGCGGTCAAGAGCGCCGTTCGCAGCCTGGGGGGCACGCTTTCCATTGAATCCGTCATCGGCCAGGGGAGCAGATTCAATCTCAAGCTGCCCCTGACCGTTTCCATCATCCAAGCCCTGTTGGTGGAGTGCGGAGCGCTGACCATAGCCTTTCCGGTCACCGCCGTTGACAGAACCCTGGAACTCACCCCCAACGCCATCTTCACGGAAGAGGGGCGGCACTATTGCAGGCTTGATGGTGCATCCGTGCCACTCTGGAACCTCCACCCCATCCTGGGCCAGCCATTACCGTCATCCGTTTGCGGCCATATCCCGGTTATTGTCTGCAGAATCAATGGCAAGGTATCAGGACTCATCGTCGATCACATCACGGGTCAGCGGGAGGTCTTTGTAAAACCGCTCGGCAAGCCCTTTTCACACCTCAAGCATGCCACCGGAGGAGCTGTCATGGGTAACGGCCGCATCGTCTTTATAATGGATATCAACACCTTTACCACACTACGCTAGGGATGTCTCCGCCGCGACCTCCGACAACCTAACACATCAAAGCGGTTGCGATGGCAGCGTGCTTTGTGGCACAGTACCCGCGAAACCATCCCTGCATTTCACCCCATACCACCCTCAGCATCCACGGAGGAAGCATTCCATATGAAACGACCATCAGCGCTGATGACACATCTGTTTTCATTATTCCTGCTACTTGTAGTAGCAGGTCACGCAGTAGCAGCCGATAAAATCGCCACGTTGCAAGATGTGGTGGCAGCCCTGGAAAAGGGGTATGCCACGCTCCAGGATGTTCAAGCCGACTTCAGCCAGAAAACCATTGTCGCTGGCATCAAGAAAGAACAGCGCGGCAGCGGCGAAGTTTTCCTGAAACGACCCGGATCGTCCACGGCCATGTTCCGCTTCAACTATGCAAAACCGAAACAGCAGATCGTTTCCAACGGCAAACAGGTCTGGTTTTATCTGCCCGACTCCAAACAGGTGATGGTCTCCTCTGTGGCAGACATGTTCAAAGGGGGCAACGGCATCGCCCTCTCCTACCTGACCGGCATGGGACATGTATCCCGGGATTTCTCCATAGCCTTTGCCAGGGAACAGCAGGACAAAAACGGTAATTATCAGTTGGAACTGATCCCCAAAAAAGCTACACCAGTTCTGGCAAAACTGTCGCTGAGCGTCTCCTCCGAGGCAGTGAAAAGTGTTCTCCAGCAGGGCACGGTCAAGGACATCTTTCCGATCGTCTCCTCGGTGGTCCATGACGCAGGCGGCAACGAAACCCGCATCGAGTACAACCGCACAAGAGTCAACAGGGGCGTGGACAGCGGAAAATTCAATTTCAAGATCCCCCAGGGGGTCGAGGTTATCAAACCATAATATATTAGTGGAGGTGGATAGCTATGCCGTCGTTCGACATCGTTTCAAAGGTTGATATGCAGGAGGTTGATAACGCCGTCAATCAGGCGTCCAAGGAAATAGGGCAGCGCTACGATTTCAAGGGTTCCAAAAGCGAAATCATACCGGAAAAGGACTCTGTCAAGATCATGGCCGACGATGACTACAAGCTCAAGGCCGTGGTGGATGTGCTACAGTCTAAGTTTTTAAAGCGCAACATATCAATCAAGGCACTACAGTACGGCAAGGTGGAGCAGGCCTCGGGTGGCATGGTGCGCCAGATTATCACGGTCCAGCAGGGCATTTCCAAGGAAAAGGGCAAGGAAATCATCGCTGTCATCAAGGAGGCCAAGCTCAAAGTACAGGCCCAGATTCAGGATGAGCAGGTACGGGTGACCGGCAAAAACCGCGACGACCTTCAGGATGCGATCCAGCTGCTTAAGGCCAAGGATCTTGATATCGAGATGCAGTTTACCAATTTCAGGGAGTAACCGCCATTCACAGCACAGATACCATAACAATCAGGCCGTTCCCGAGTGGGCGGCCTTTTCTGTCGTAACGTCTACCAGACATCTACTGGCTACCAGAGGCATCATAGGTTGCAACAAAGCTCTGTGGAAGTCATGACCACCCGCAGAGCGGGTGGCTTGAGGAAAGCCCCTTGTATGATCAGG
>JACAAY010000156.1 GCA_013377095.1 Desulfuromonadales bacterium | reverse complement strand
TACTGGGCGCCGGTCACGTTTCATTCAAGGACCACAACAGCAATTCCGGTATGATCGATCCCCAGACCGGTCTTTTGGCCTGGATCAGGCCGGTAAACAATTGGACGGTCGGTCTGGAGTACTGGCTGTACGCTCCCTTTGGAAGCAATGAATTGTCCGGCCACTCCCTGGATCACAGCGTAGCCCTGGTTACCAACTACACGGTGGGTAACCTGACCTTTGACGGAGATGTGGCCGTCAAGATACGCGGCGATTATCGCCACAGTGGCGTCAGTGCCGAGCAGGGCGATACGCTGTTCACCAACCTCTCCCTCTCCTACAAATTCATGCGGAATATCGAGCCGCTGGTCAAGCTTGATTACCAGTCCACCGGCGCGGGTAAAAACAAGGATACGGGAGCGCGTATCAACAGTTCCGATGAGCTGGCCATCGGCATCGGAAACCATTTCAGCCTCACCGACAAACTCTCCGCCGATGTCTGGTATCTGAAAGGCGTTGAGGGCAGGAACACCACCAAGACCAATTCGGTCTACCTGAAGTTCTGCTATCTGTTTTAATCATCCGGAATATGGCCCGGCAGTCGCCGCGGCGCTGACAGCTTCCCTGTCGGACACGCCCCACAGGTGAAGAGACTCTTCCCTCCTTGTTATTCTCCCTCTTCCCGTGCCCAGGCACGGAAGAGGGGGCTTTTTTATACGTATCCCCGAAAAAGGAGCACGGAACGATGAACGGCCTGGAATTATGCGAACGCTATTTCATTGAAGTCGGACTGCCGATGCTTGCCGCAACATTCCCGTCCCATGTGGACAGGATTGCGGCGGGACTGGTTGGCGAGGGCTCGGAGTGCCTTGGGTTTGACGATGAACTTTCCCGGGATCACGACTGGGGGCCGTCCTTCTGTCTCTGGCTGAGTAGGGATGACCATCTGGAAATAGGCCCTGCCCTGCGCGACGAAATTAACCGGCTTCCCCGTGATTTCGAAGGCACCCCCGCCAGGAGCGAAAGCGCCTGGGGCAGTGGCAGGACCGGTGTTTTTGAGGTCGGCTCATTTTACCGCCGTTTCATCGGTCTCGATCACCCGCCCACCAGCCTGAGGGAGTGGCGGGCGATTCCCGAGGGCAACCTGGCCGTGGCCACCAGCGGGAAGATTTTCAGGGATCCTTCCGGCGAGTTTACGGACTTCAGGGAACGGCTGCTGGCCTTCTATCCCGAGGATATCAGACTGAAAAAAATCGCCGCCCGCTGCATGTCCATGGCCCAGGCCGGACAGTACAACTATCCGCGCTGCATCCACCGCGGGGAAGCTGTGGCAGCGGAGTATGCAAAATCCCAGTTTGCGGCCGACGCCATTTCCATGGTCTTCCTGTTAAACAGATGCTACCGCCCTTTCTACAAGTGGATGCACCGGGCGCTAAAAGGGCTGCCGCTTCTGGGAGACGTTACGCATGAACTGTGTACCAGGCTGTTTGCCACCAGCGGTCAAGGCGTAGAAAAGCTTGACAGCGGGACAGGGTGCGATCTGATCGAACAGATCTGTCACTGCGTGATCGGGCAGCTGCGCAGGGAAAGGCTCAGTAGTTCACACAGCGATTTTCTCCTGGATCACGGGCCTCAGGTCCTGCTCAGGGTTGAAGATCCCGATCTACGGAGCAGCAATGTCTGGGTTGATCAAACAAGCGGCTGAGAGATCTGCCAATGGAGAGAGACACCATGGATCATAAAGAGAACCTGACAGCACGAATTGTCGCCCTGGAGTGGCAGATGTTCCAAAAGACCCGCAATATTGGCGGGCCGGCTCCCTGCCAGCAGGACCCGTTGGCCTTTGAAGTGGCCAGGTCCAGCCAGGTCATGGCCTGGTCAGTACCGGTGATGGAGAGTTACCTCCATGACGTGGAAAACGCGGAGCAACCGGGGCGAAATCTGGTGATGGAGAAATACGCCCGCATGATGAAAACAACCGCACCTGATGAGTATACCCGTATCGAACCGCTGCTCCCCCGCCTGGATCCCGCTGTCGTGTCGCTGATCGACAGAATTGTCGCCATCGTGCTGACCTGGGGAATGGAACTGTCCAAGAACTATCCGCACCTGATGAGCAGGGGCAGGCCATTGCACGGTTCGGGTGGACCATCGTCAGCCACCTCCATTGAAACCTATCTCAAGGGAGAGCTGGCCACCTATTCCCCGGAAACACTTGAACTCTATCTGGTAGACAGTCTGAGGCAGCAGGCCGAAGGAATAAATGGCGCTGAAACGGTGCTTGATTACACGATCAAGCGGCACGGATATGGTTCACTGTCGGAAGCGGAGCAACAGCTGTCAGCGCAGAGTTGATGACCAACACGAACATGAAGCGCTATCCAAAAGGAGTAATACCATGGAACAATACGAACCTGCCCGGGACAGGAGTCGCGAAGCGCACGGACTGCTGGAAAAAAACGACTATCAGGGCGCATTGGACAGCTTTGTCTCAGCTTTGGATCTCCTGCCCGAAAACAGGCATGTGGCACGGGCACGAATTCTCTGCAACATCGGGCATATCCAGGTACGCCTCCAGCAGTACCAGGAAGCAAACGCCTCTTTCCATACTGCACATGATTTGTTCATCAAGGGTGATGATCGCATTGCTGCGGGAGAACAGCTCGGCAATATGGGGTCGGTCTACCGGGACACGGAAAACTGGGACGCGGCACTGGCACAGTACCTTGACGCCCTGAGCATCTTTGGAAAAGAAGGGCACCGTCCGGGAATTGCCGATCAATTCAGCAATATCGCCTATATCCTTGCCCGACAGGGAAAACTGCAGGATGCCATGCTGAATTTTACAAAGGCGCAAGCGATCTTTGCCGATCTCGGTGACGAGCGCAAGGCCGACCTCTGCAATCAGAATCTGTTAGCCCTGAAGCCACGTGTGACATTAGAACCTGAAACCATGCTCTGTGCATCGACCTGTTGCGGACACAGGAAATCGCCCCAATGCGCCTGATCGGAGCCGGACAGGAAGAATTCAGCTTCAGAAGCTGCTTGTTTTATGGAATACTTACAGCACCTACCCAGAGACAGTGGTGGGGCATTATTTTTAAGGAGACGTACTATGGCTGCGAAAAAGATTCTGATGCTGGTGGGTGACTTTGTGGAGGATTATGAGGTGATGGTTCCGTTTCAGGCGCTGCTGATGGTCGGACATACGGTGCATGCGGTCTGTCCGGATAAAAAAGCCGGTGAATCGGTGCGTACGGCGGTGCACGACTTTGAGGGGGATCAGACCTACACGGAAAAACCGGGACACAACTTCACCCTTAACGCGAGCTTTTCAGACATATCCCCCCAAGATTACGACGCTCTTGTCATACCGGGAGGAAGGGCTCCCGAGTATCTCCGATTGAATCAACGGGTTCTTGAAGTGGTGCGCCATTTTTCAACCAGTGGCAAACCGATCGCGGCCATCTGCCACGGCGCCCAGTTGCTGGCTGCCGCGGGTGTGCTCAAGGGGCGATCCTGCTCCGCCTATCCTGCCGTCGGTCCGGAGGTAACGCTGTCAGGTGGGACCTTTGTGGACATTCCGGTTGACCAGGCCCATGTGGACGCCAACCTGCTCACCGCGCCGGCCTGGCCCGCCCATCCCGCGTGGCTGGCAGCCTTTCTAAAACTGCTGGGGACACAGATCGTGCTGTAACCGATTTTTCCGCTCCCAATACGGTCAGGGAAATCCGACCGAAAAGCCCTCCTTTGCCACGCAGAGGGGGGCTTGGTTTTTCAAACGTGCGCAGCACGCATGATACTTTCCACGCCTTTTTCCCCCGTATTTTTTCTTGAAAAGATTGCACTTCCACCCTGTTCATTATACTATGCCGCATGTTAAACCAGCGTTCTACGGTGGAGGACTTCGTGGTAAAAAGCTCCTTTTTTTCCATTTTATCGCTGCTATCCCTTCTGATGGTTATCGGCTTCTCGCAGAAGGTCGAGGCAGTCGGTGTCATCAACTTACCCCTGACGGGACAGACCGTCAGCTACGCAGCTGGTGACGACGGCGCCATCCGGGCGGGTGTTGTCTGGCCCGCTACTCGCTTCGTGGAAAACAGTACCGGGGCATTGAACGACAACCTGACCGGCCTGATCTGGGCCAAGGATGCTGGCACCCCCACCTTCTCCACCTGTGGCGGCGGAACAAAAACCTGGCAGGGCGCCCTGGAGTATGTTGCCTGCCTGAACAGCGTCTCCTTTCTCGGTTCCGGCGACTGGCGGCTCCCCACCATCCTGGAGCTGTCCAGCCTGTTCAACGACGGCCAGGCCAACAGCGCCACCTGGCTGACCGGCCAGGGTTTCAGCAATGTCCAGACCTCACCACTCTACTACTGGTCATCCACGACATACGCCGGTTCAACCGGCTACGCCTGGAACGCCAACCTGCGCGACGCCAGGCCTGAATATGCCGGATCAAAGAGCGGTTCCAGCTTTTACGTGCTGCCGGTGCGTGGGACGACCGCCGACCCGGCCCGTTTGCGGCGCAGCGGCCAGATCATGAGCTATGCCGACGGCGACGACGGTCAGCTCCAGACCGGTGTTGCCTGGCCCGCAACGCGCTTCACCTCCGACGCAAGCGGCCAGTGCCTGACCGACGGCCTGACCGGCCTGACCTGGGTCAGGTACCCGCTCCCCACCCTGAGGAGCTGGCAGGGGGCGTTGGAGTACGCCAACCACCTCAACCTGTGCGGCGCCAGTGACTGGCGGCTCCCCAACCGCCAGGAACTGCGCAGCCTGGTGGATTACGGCGCGACATCACCCGCCGACTCACTGAACGCCATTGCCTTCGGCGGCATCAGGAGCCGTGAGTACTGGAGCTCCACCAGCTACGCGCCGGGAACGGGAAACGCGTGGCACCTCAACCTGGGCAACGGGTATGAGTATACTGTACCGGGCAAAACGGGAAACCTTTCCACCCTGGCGGTCCGTTCCGGAGCCATCCCCACCCCGACCGGCCAGACCCTCTCCGGTTCCGTCACCTCCGGCGGTGTCGGGCTGGCCGGCGCTACCGTCACCCTTTCCGGCGCCCGGAGCGCCGTCAGCCACACCGATAGCAGCGGTCAGTTCGTTTTTGCCGATCTGCCCGACGGCAGTTACACCCTCACCCCCTCCCGCACCAATTACAGCTTCACACCGGCCCAGCTGCCAGTGACAATGTCCGGATCAACTCTCTCCGGCAGGAACTTCACGGCTTCTCTTGCCCCTTACGGCTGGATAGATATGGGCGATAACCTCTCGGGTCTGGCCGGCAAGGCGACCCTGGGCGCCATGAGCTGGGTCAGCGCCGACGAGGGGTGGATCGCCTCCGGCATTGCGGGTGAAATCTACTACACCTTTGACGGTGGCAGGACCTTCACCACCCAGACCATCCCGAACAGCACCCCCATCAATGTCATGCAGATGCTGAACGCCAGCGAAGGCTATGCCGGCGGGAACAGCAGACTCTACCGCACCACCAACGGAGGAAACAGCTGGTCATATATCGGTTCCTGCGGCAATGTCCGCGCCCTCAGCTTTGCCCCCGGCTCCGCTACGGGGTTTTGCGGCAGCGACAATGGTTCCATTCTCAGCATCACGGGCAACGCCCTTATGTCGATGAACAAACTCACCTCCAATTCCATACCAGGGATCTCGGCCGTAGCAGCCAACAGAGTCTGGGCGGTGTGGTGGCAGTCTGTGCTTTTTTATAACGGCAGCAGTTGGGTTGACCAGGAATCTTCCTTCGACTCGAACCTGCCCATTTCCCTGCAAAACATTCATATGGTCAACGACCAGATCGGCTGGGTGGTGGGCGCCTACGGACTGATCGCCAAAACCACCACTGGAGGCGAGGTGGTCAACGATATGACTCCCTGGACAGGGCAGACCAACCCCGATCCGACCCAGCGGGCCCTGAATGACGTCTTCTTCCTGAACAGCAGCGAAGGGTGGACGGTGGGCAACGGTGGTGTCATTCTGCACACCAGCAATGGCGGAACAACCTGGGGACTGGAGGCGGAAGGCATGACCGCCAACATGCTCCGCTCCGTCCGTTTCACCTCCGCCGGCAACGGCTATGTGCTGGGGAATAACGCCACGCTCCTCAAATATGCCCCCCTGCCGCAGAAACCCACGGTTACGACCTCGCCCCTTTCCGACGTCACCACAACAGGCGCCATGGGCGGCGGCAATGTCATCTCCGATGGAGAAGGAGCGGTCTCCTCCAAAGGAATTTGCTGGAATACCAGCGCCAATCCCACCACAGCCAACAACCGCACAAGCGATGGAACGGGACCGGGGCATTTCACCAGCGCCCTCATTGACCTTGCTCCCTACACAACCTACCATGTGCGCGCCTATGCCACCAACGAGGGGGGCACGGCCTACGGCGACGATCTGTACTTCACCACCCCCTGCCCCAGCTACGTTGCCAAAACGGGAACGACAGGTTACGCCTCACTGCAGGAAGCCATCGACACGGCAGCCGGCGCGACCGAGATCAGGGTCGTGGCAAAGGAACTGACCGAAGTCGTGAGTATAACCGGAAGCAAGACCATAACGCTTCTGGGTGGATATGACTGCGTCTGTTCCTCGGTTACCGGGATGACGACCGTGCATGGATCTCTGACAATCGGTGGAAGTGCAGCCGTCAACATTGCTCATGTGGGGTTTTTCTAGTTTGAGAAGCACAAGGAATCGTGGGGCCGGAATTCTTGGGAGACACAACTACAGGAAAGAGAGGCTGTCATATGAAAGCGGGACTCAGGTGGTCTGAAGCTGCAGTTATTTTCTTTTCAACGCTATCTCTCATCTTAGTATTCAGCATCGGCACTGTTGGCGCGGTCCAGATGACTGCTGCGGTCAACATCGGGGCGGATAGCACCATGATTCAGTTCAAAGCTGGTGATCATATCCTTGGTTTTTTGCCGGACAGGGCCTACCTTGCATCATTGGATCATGCCCTGAGCGTGCTGTTTCTTGGCACACAGGGTGTGACGCCACAGTCTGCTACGCCGCCCCCGGTCTCAGGCGCTTTTACGAAAGCCGTTCCCCTTGGCAAGGTGGTGTATCAAAATCTCTGGGACGGCATCAGCCTGACGTACGTTGCGACAGAGGCCGGCATAACCGAAAGCACCTATCATGTCGCTCCGGGCGCCGATGTTTCCAGGATAAGGCTGCGCTACAATGTTCCGGTTGAAATGCGGAACGATGGCTCGCTGCAGTTCAAATTCAATACCGGCAACCTGACCGAATCCGCACCCATTGCCTGGCAGGAGATCGAGGGGAGACGCAAACCGGTTAAAGTGGCTTTCAAGATCGCAGGGGATGAGGTCGGGTTCAGTGTGGGGAGATATGACCACCACCAGCCGCTTGTGATCGACCCCACCTATTCATGGCACACCTTTTATGGGTCGGGCGGTGGAACCACATACGGCACCGGCATTGCCCTGGACTCCAACGGCAACATCTATGTCACCGGTTACAGCAGTGCGTCATGGGGGAGCCCCCTTCATTCAAACGGCAATAACTTCGTACTGAAACTCAACAGCAGCGGAGTTCGCCAGTGGCACACCTTCTATAGCGGAACCAGTAGTTCCTCAGACGCCGGCATCGCCGTGGACGGCAGCGGCAACATCTATGTAACCGGATACAGCTATGCATCTTGGAACGGTCCGGGGGCGTGCACCATTGCAGGCACATCACCCTGCCCGCGCAATTCCTTCAGCGGCAGCTATGACATCTATGTGCTGAAACTCAACACCGACGGCGCCTACCAGTGGCACACCTTCTACGGCTCCAGCGGATACGACCTTGGCCATGGCATCGCCGTGGACGGTAGCGGCAATGTTTATGTCACCGGTCAGAGCGACGCAACCTGGGGCTCTCCGCTCCACCCTTATGGCAGCGGCTGGTATAATCTGTTCGTGCTAAAACTCGACAGCAGCGGTGCGCACCAGTGGCATACCTTCTATGGCGCTGGCAGTTCCAGCGATATGAATTATGGCAACAGCATTGCCTTGGATGACAACGGCAACATTTATGTCGCTGGAAAGAGCGACACAACCTGGGGGGCTCCACGTAACGGGCACACGGCTGGAGACACCGATGTCTTTGTTCTGAAACTCGATAATAGCGGAACGTATCAATGGCATACCTTTTAC
>JACAAY010000155.1 GCA_013377095.1 Desulfuromonadales bacterium | reverse complement strand
TCAAGCCCTTCTTCTACAAAACGCTTCTTTATGTGTTCAATTGTTCGGCAACTTAGCAATTCCCGCCAACTGCCAGAAGGGTACGCAACGTCTCTATTCAAGCGCCAGTTGCAGGCGGAGCGTCTTTTCAACCTGCTCCATCAGACCCTTGTTGAGAAAACCGAGCCGTTCACCAACAACCGAACTCTTGTCGATGGTGATGATGATGTGCGAGCTGATCTTGGCATCCACGCCCAGCCCGCTCTTGGCGGCAGGCAGAAAACATTCGAAATCGTAGATCCTGTCCAGGTTGACCATGGACAGGGGTATGATGGTCACGACCGATGAATACTCGTTGCTGATATTGTTGCTGACTACCAGGCAGGGGCAGCTCTCCTGAGAACTGGTTTCGCTGTGTGCCAGATTGACCGCGTAGATCCCCCCCCGCTTAAACATCACGTTTCTCCGTGACAACATTTTCAAACTTCTTGAGAACGGCCACCGTTGCCTCGGCAGTAGCCTGATACCCTTCGATCAACCCCTTATAGGTGGTGTTTTTGAGCGCGGCCAGTTTTTCCGCAGCAGCCTCCTCCAGAAACTGGCTGATGCCACGCGGTCCGTACAGCGCCTTGACGTCATCGACTATGTGGGTTGGCAGCGTGATGTTGAGCCGCGTTATGGACATATATAACTCCTTATACGTTGTTAAAAAGCAACAACATGTAGTAAACAATAACATATAATTTCATAAGCACGAGTATTTTTTTATTGACTCATATGCTGCTGCAGGTTCACTATCTCTGATTAACGTATCATTTCCCAGGCTTGTCTCCAAACACAAAAAAGTATCAATACCGAGGAGTTTCTCCCATGGATTTTGCACTGCCGGGGGCATGCGACCCGGCAACCCTGGTAATTAGCGCCGCGCTTGTGGTCGGCTGCGCCGGTATCCCCGGCCTGTTTCTGCGAAAACCGGGACCGGGGCAGAAATTCGCTGCCTTCCTGACCATACTGGCTGCGCTGATCGCGATCCCGGCTGCGTTGGCGCTGCTGTTCAGCGGTGTAACCACAAGCTATACGCTTGCCTGGGGGCTGCCCTTCGGGCCGTGCGAACTTGCCATCGATCCCCTCTCGGCCTTTTTTCTCCTGCCGGTGTTTCTGGTGGCTGCCGCCGGCTCCCTGTTCGCCGTGGGCTACTGGCCAGCCGCTTCGCAACGCTCCACAGAACCGGGTCTGACCTTCTTCTATGGTCTGCTGGCATCATCCATGGCCATGCTGCTCATGGCGCGCAACAGCGTCTTTTTTCTGATGGTCTGGGAAGTTATGGCCATGTCGGCTTTTTTTCTGCTGGTTACGGAACATGACCGCGAGGATGTTCGTCGCGCCGGGATCGTCTACCTGATCGCCACCCACGCCGGAACCGCTGCGCTGATGGTCTTTTTCTCGCTTCTCGCCGCCCTGACCGGCTCATTTGCTTTCCCGACAGCTGGCTCGCTGTCCGTACTGACCGCGCCAACCATGGTTCTGTCGCTGGCGGCCTTTATCGGCTTCGGCGCCAAGGCGGGCATCATGCCGCTGCATATCTGGCTCCCCTCGGCGCATGCCAATGCGCCCAGCCATGTGTCGGCCATCATGTCCGGTGTTATGCTCAAGATGGGTCTCTATGGCCTGTTCCGCGCCGTGTCGTTTTTTCATGATCCCCCATTGATCTGGGGACTCTTTCTGACCGTGGCCGGAATCGTATCTGCCCTGCTGGGAATCGCCTTCGCGGTTGCCCAGCGTGATCTGAAACGACTGCTGGCCTGCAGCAGCATCGAGAACATCGGCATTATCACCACCGGTCTCGGTGTGGCCCTGCTGGGTATTTCCAGTCACAATTCGCATCTGACCTATCTGGGCATGACCGGCGCCCTGCTGCACATCCTTAACCACAGTTGTTTCAAGCCGCTGCTGTTTCTCGGATCAGGGGCGATCATCCATGCCAGCGGAACCCGTGACATGAATCTGATGGGCGGGCTCAGCAAGGCCATGCCCCGCACGGCGCTGTTCCTTCTGATCGGTTCAATCGCCATCTGCGGTATTCCACCCCTGAACGGTTTTGCCAGCGAGTTTCTGCTTTACCTCGGCTTTTTCTCCCAGCTGCAGAATCCAAACATGGCCGGTCTGGTGCTGCTGGCGCCGCTGCTGGCGCTGGTGGGTGGTCTGGCTGTGGTCGCCTTTGTCAAGCTGTACGGGTCGGTGTTCCTGGGAACTCCCCGCAATACATCCGAGGACCATTGGCATGAACCGGGCCCTGCCATGCTGGCGCCTCTTGGACTGTTTGCCCTGTTGTGTCTGCTGATCGGTATCCTGCCGCAGTACGCGCTGCGCCTGGTGTCGCCGGCCCTGGCCCTGTTCATGCCCGCGCTCACATCATACCCGACGGAGTATGCGATGCTTCTGGAACGTATTTCACGCATGGGGATAGTGCTGCTGCTGATTGCCGCCGGGGTGTTGCTGTTCTGGAGGCGGCGTTTGAATCAGTCGACATGCGGTTCCGCATCAACCTGGGGCTGCGGCTATTTGCGGGCAACGCCGCGTATTCAGTATACGGCCACATCGTTTTCCGAGATGGCCGTTTCCGTTTTCAACGGGATCATCGGTCAGCGCGTCGGGCGACCCGCCCTGACCGGTCTCTTTCCCCTGCCCGGACGCTGCGGTGATCAGCCAACAGAGACCTTTCTGGAGCGGATCCTGACACCACTCTTTAATCTGGCCGGAACGGTATTCGCTTTTTTGATGCGTATGCAGCATGGCCGGATGCATGTCTATATGATCTACATCTTTGCCACACTGGTGATTCTGATGCTCTGGGCGCACTGATGCGCAGTTGGGGGGAGCGTATATGACGAACAGCTTCATTCATGTCTTTTTGGCGCTGTGCATGCCGCCGCTGCTGCTGGGGGTGATCGGCAAAACCAAGGCGGCCTTTGCCGGCCGGGTTGGCGCTCCCTTTTTGCAGCCGTACCATGACATGCTCCGTCTGTTACGCAAGGGCACGGTCTTCAGCACCACCACCACCTGGGTTTTTCGGGCCGGCCCGGTTGTGGGGCTGGCCACCACCCTGGTGGCAGCATTGCTGCTGCCCTTTGGTTCGCACCCCTCACCGATTTCATTCCCCGGCGACATGATCCTGTACGCCTACCTGTTCGCCCTGGGGCGTTTCTTCACCATGATTGCCGCGCTGGACACCGGATCCAGCTTTGAAGGGATGGGTACGGCCCGCGAAGCAACCTACTCCTGCCTGGCCGAGCCGACCCTCTTTTTTGCGTTGATCACCCTGTCACGCCTTTCCGGAAGCTACTCCCTGACCGGGATGCTGGCAGGCATCAACCAGCGTGTCTGGCTGAATGCCGGCGCCGCCATGCTGCTGCTGATCGGTGGCATGTTCATCGTGCTGCTGGTGGAAAACTGCCGCATACCGTTTGACGACCCCACCACCCATCTGGAGCTGACCATGATCCACGAGGTGATGGTGCTGGACCACAGCGGCCCCGCCTTTGCGCTGATCCAGTATGGAGCGGCCCTGAAGCTGTTTGTGCTGGGCGCCTTTTTCATGCATCTGGCGCTCCCCTTCACCAGCGGCAACCCCTATGCGGACTGGGGTATCTTTATTGTCTCCATGCTGCTGCTGGCAGTGGCCGTGGGTGTGGTTGAATCGGTCATGGCCCGTCTGCGTCTGGTTCGTGTTCCGCAACTGTTGGTGGCCGCCACCATTCTGGCGGCGTTTTCCACCTTACTCGTTATCAGGTGATACCATGTTTACCTTAGCCGATCAGCTTCTTGTCCTGGTTCTGTTGATCAACTTCATTTCCCTGGGAACCAGCCGCCTGGTCTTCTCCATCCGGGCCGTGGCGGTTCAGGGGGTTATCCTGGGGATTCTGCCGGGGTTGATCCACTCATTTTCATGGCATCTGGTCGGAATCACGGCCGGCATCATCGTCATCAAGGGGTTGATCATCCCGCTGATGCTCAATCGCGCCGTCCGTTCCGCCGAAATCAAACGCGAGATCGAGCCGTTTGTGGGGTATGTTCCCACGTTGCTGCTGGGAGCGCTCTTTACGGCGCTGGCCTTTGGTTTTGCCGGCAAGCTGCCGCTGCTCCCCGAGCACCGCGGTTACCTGTTTGTGCCAGCCTCCATCGCCACCCTGATGAGCGGTTTTCTGCTCCTGACCACCCGTCGCAAGGCGATCTCACAGGTTATCGGATATCTGGTTCTTGAAAACGGTATCTTCATCTTTGGCCTGCTGCTGGCAGAGGCCATGCCGCTGATGGTTGAGGCCGGTGTTCTGCTGGATCTCCTGGTGGCAACCTTTGTCATGGGGATCGTCATCAACCACATCAGCCGTGAGTTTTCTTCGCTGGATACCTCGCGTCTTACCTCCCTGAAAGAGGAGTAGAACATGCTGCTTGCCGCCCTGATACTGCTACCGCTCCTGGGGGCAGCCGTGGCCTGGCTGATCTCAAGCGATCGCCTTCGGCCCATGGTGCTGCCATTGTTCAGTGTCACGCATCTCGGCATAACCCTCCAGCTTCTGGCAGCCACGCCGCCGGCGACTCCCGGGGGGTGGTTTCACCTGGATGCTTTGGGCAAGATCGTCCTGCTGGTAAGCAGTATCCTGTTCATGTTTTGCTCACTCTACGCCATCGGCTACCTCGGATATCGCCGGGACCGTCCCAACCGGGTGCTTTGCATTGGTTTGCTGGTCTGTCTTTCGGCAGCCTCACTGGTAACGGTTACCCACCATCTGGGGCTGCTCTGGGTGGCGCTGGAGATTACCACCATCTCCATGGCACCCCTGATCTATTTCAACCACAGCGCCCGCTCCATCGAAGCCACCTGGAAGTATCTGCTGATCTGCTCCGTGGGGGTTGCCCTGGCCCTGATTGGACTCTATTTTCTGGCCTATGCCACCATTGTTTCCGGAGCGGAGCCTTCGCTGTTGCTGGACGATCTGATGCGTGACGCGCCCAGGCTCTCCTCCGGCTGGGTACATGCCGCGTTCGTCTTTCTGCTGGTCGGCTTTGGCTCCAAGATGGGACTGGCGCCGTTGCACACCTGGAAACCGGACGCCTATGGCGAGGCACCCGGTCTGGTGGGCGCCATGCTGGCCGGCGGCCTGGTCAACCTGGCTTTTCTGGCGTTGCTGCGCATCTTCCAGCTCTGCCTGGCCACCAGGGAGATTCTCTTTTTCCAAAACGCACTGGTTGTGATGGGTCTGATCTCCATGTTCTTTGCGGCCATTTTCATGGCCCGCCAGACGGATTTCAAACGCATGCTGGCCTACTCCAGCGTCGAGCATGTGGGTATCATGGCCGTGGCGTTGGGACTGGGCGGCAGGGCCATCTTCGGGGCGCTCTTTCACGTCTTTGCCAATGGCTTGACCAAGGGGGTGCTGTTTCTCTCCTCCGGTAATATCCATCGCTCCTTTGACAGCAAATCCACCAATCAGGTCAGGGGTGCCCTGCGGCGACTGCCCTGGTCAGGCGCGTTGTTTCTGGCCGGATTCATCGCCATTACCGGTTCACCCCCCTTTGCGCCTTTTATCAGCGAATTCACCATTGTCAGCAGCGCCTTTATCCAGGGCCGGATGCTGGTCGGCGCCCTGTTTCTGATTTCATTGACCATTATCTTCATCGGCATGGCCCTGACGGTGCTTCCCATGGTCATGGGTGAGGTGCCCGCATCCAGTGAGAAAACCTCCTATCGCGAAACCGCCTGGACGGTGGGTCCGCCCCTGGCCATGTTGCTGCTCGTCTTTCTGCTGGGGGTCTGGATACCGGCTCCGCTTCTGGCAATCCTGAACGATGCCGCGGCGCTTCTGGAGGTGCGGTGATGAGCTTTGGCATGAAACAGTTCTACAATGGCGTCTCCTTTCCACGCACTGATATTCCCCTGCTGGACAATGACAGCTTTTTCCAGGGGCTCCTGGACGCGACCGATCGTGACTGGCGGGTCTGCTCGTATTTCGGCGTACCATCCCCCTCAGGGGCGACACTCTACTGCGTGATGGCTTCCAAGGCCAGCGGATCGCTGGCAATTGCCGCAACCCAGGTTGGGCGCAGCTTTCCTTCACTTGCCAAAGCATGTCCTCAGCTGCATCTTTTTGAGCGGGAAATCGCCGAACAGTGCCTGGTCCGGCCCGAGGGACATCCCTGGTTCAAGCCGGTGCGCTTTCAGAAACCGTTGTGCGACGGGGCTGGGTTCTGGTCAGCTGACGATGGCGCCGGTCTGTTGCCGGGGGTGATGGATTTTTACCGCGTTGAGGGTGATGAAGTGCATGAAGTCGCGGTTGGGCCGGTGCACGCCGGAATCATTGAGCCGGGTCATTTTCGCTTCCAGTGCCATGGTGAAGAGGTTTTTCATCTGGAGATATCCCTGGGGTACCAGCACCGGGGAATTGAACGCGCTCTGATCGGCGGACCGTCGCCGCGAACCATGCACATGATGGAGACCATTGCCGGCGACACAACCATCGGTCATGGACAGGCCTTTTGCATGAACATGGAGACGCTGGGGTCTGTTTTTGCTCCCCCGCGGGCTGAAGCGCTGCGCGGCGTTGCACTGGAGCTGGAGCGGCTGGCGAATCACACCGGAGATCTGGGCGCCATCGCAGGGGATGTGGGCTATCTGCCGACCGCCTCATTTTGCGGGCGCATACGGGGCGATTTCCTGAATATGACGGCCATGCTCTGTGGCAGCCGCTTTGGGCGCGGACTGCTCCGGCCGGGTGGAATGGTGCATGATTGCGATTCCGAAATTGCGGAAGATATGCTACAACGTTTGCAGGTTGCGCGGAAGGAAGTGTCTGAAGCGATCAACCTGCTGTGGGAAACACCCTCGGTCATGGCACGACTGGAAAATACCGGGCTGCTGAGCGAACCGGTTGCCCGTGAGATCGGTCTGGTCGGTCCTGCTGCGCGGGCTTGCGGTATGAACCGGGATGTGCGCCGTGACCACCCTTTCGGGATGTATCGCATGAGCCAGATACCGGTTATTACCGTGGATGGTGGTGATGTGCATGCCCGTGCGCGCGTGCGCTGGCTGGAGATGGAACGTTCCCTGGATTTTATCGAAGAACAGCTGCGGCAGCTGCCCCGAGCCGGTGGACTGATCAATCAGCCCCGGGGGATCGCAACGGGAAAATGCGCCGTGGCCCTGACCGAAGGGTGGCGCGGAGAGATCTGTCATGTGGCCTTGACCGACGATCAGGGCTGTTTTGAGCGCTACAAGATCACCGATCCCTCCTTTCACAACTGGACCGGGTTGGCATTGGCGCTGAGAGATCAGCAGATTTCCGATTTTCCGCTGTGCAACAAGAGCTTCAATCTGTCATACTGCGGCTTTGATCTGTGAAAGATGATACCTGACTGCTCCTGAACCGCATAAGCGGAGGGGTGGTTGTTTTTGAACTGGAGTGAGCATGTTACGAGCCATTCTCGCACGTTGTCACCAGGGGCATCGCACCATGGCCTATCCCGAGGCGCCGCAGCCCGTACCGCCCCGTTTTCGGGGTCTGCCGCGGCTGGACAGCTCTTGCTGCGACAAGGTCTGCCGGGTTTGCGCCGAAAGTTGCCCTTACGGAGCGCTTTCATCAGACGGTACCTTGGCGCTGGACATGGGAAAGTGCCTCTTTTGTGGAGAGTGTAGTGAGGTCTGCAGCCGGGAAGCGATTACCTTTACCACGGATGCCCGTCTGGCGAGCCGCACCCGCGAAGGGCTGACGGTAACCGCCGGTGAGGATTACCGCCCGGCCGAAGCCCTGGGGAAGGAGCTGCTGAGGCTGTACGGCCGCTCGCTCAAGCTGCGCGAGGTCAGTGCCGGTGGTTGCAACGCCTGTGAGGCGGATACCAATGTGCTCTCCACCATCGGCTGGGACCTGGGTCGTTTCGGCATCCAGTTCGTGGCCAGTCCCCGCCACGCCGATGGCCTGTTTGTGACCGGACCGGTCAGTGAAAATATGCGTCTGGCGCTGCTGGACACCTACGCGGCGATTCCCGAGCCGCGGCTGGTGATCGTGGCGGGCGCCTGCGCCATCAATGGCGGTCCCTTCAAGGATCACGGCGAGGTCCATAACGGCGCAGACGGGCTGGTTCCGGTGGATCTCTATATTCCCGCATGCCCGCCAAGACCCCTGACCCTTGTGGATGGTCTGTTGAGTCTGGTGAATCGTATCAATTAGCATGAAATTTTCTGTTGAACCAATATCATGG
>JACAAY010000154.1 GCA_013377095.1 Desulfuromonadales bacterium | reverse complement strand
ATTCGTATCAAGATAATCAGAAAAAAGCGTGCCATTTAATCCGGGAAGCAACACAGGGTTTGATGAACATCTGCGCCCCCTTTCTGGGGGGAATGCCCATGTGCCACGGTGCGGGCGGTCTGGCCGGACAGTACTATTTCGGAGCACGAACCGGGGGAACCAACATCATTGAGGGTATCATCGAAATAGCACTGGGGCTTTTTCTGGCACCATCCGTAGCAGGACTGTTCGCTTCGTTTCCAAAAGAGGTTACCGGCGCAATGCTTTTTCTGGTCGGCATTGAACTGATCAAGTTTTCACGGGATATCCGTGGCAAACGGGACATCCTGTCCCTGGCAATGACAGTTGCCGTATCACTCTTCAGCAACATGGCCATCGGCTTTACGGCCGGGCTGGCAACCTACTGGATTCAGTCCCTGCGTAAAAACACCTTCAGTTAAATCATAAGTGTGCACAATGCAAACAACCATTTAGAATCAAAACCTGGTTAATGAGCTAACTATTCGAGCAAGACTCAGGTTTTGGTTTCGGCTTGTTCTGGTCAGGAACTGTCAACCATCAAACCGGACATTTCTGCGCAGGAGACGACCATGATGCAACTGCCAAGGAAACGGAAAAAACAACTCTTTCAGACGCTGTTCTGTCTGATAATGCTGGCGTTGAGCGGCTGTTGCGCAGCACACTCAACCTCGGCGACAGCCAAATACCTCATTCTGGTCATCGGCGATGGGATGCAGTTGGAACATGAGCGCGCCGCAAGCAATTACCTGTTCGGAACACCCGATGGCGCACTGCGGCATCAGCAGTTCAGCTACCGGGGTGCAGCATCAACCTGGGACCTGACCACCTACAACCGCTATGCCTTTTCGTATGGCGCACCCCAAATCACTGACAGCGCCTTTGATCCCCAGGACAGATCCGGCTATACCCCAACTCTGGGTTACGACCCCGACCAGGGGGGCAAACGCCCCTACCCCCTTGATTCATCAGGACAGACGGCCTATTTCGGAACCAGGCTCAAAACCAACACCACTGACAGAGGAGCATTTCCCGCCACCGACTCGGCCGCTGCAGCCACCGCTTTAGCCAGCGGTTTCAAGACCGATAGCGGCAACATTGCCTGGCGGAGCGGCGCCCCGGACAACAGTCGTCTGGCCACCATCGCCGAGATGTACCGCAACCAGCGCCAGGCCGCCACGGGCGTCGTCACCACGGTCCCCTTCTCCCACGCCACACCGGCCGCCTTCGTCAGCCACAACAGGAGCCGCGACAACTACGGGGCCATCGCCCGCGAGATCATCACCAGCGTCCGTCCGGAAGTGGTAATCGGTGGCGGCCACCCCGGTTATAACGATCCGGCCGGGATCTCCGGCAGCAACGCCTTCCAGTACATCGACGCTCCGGAATATGCCCGCCTCAAGAACTCATCCGAATATGTGCTGGCGGAGCGCAGCGCCGGTATGGACGGCGGAGCAGCCCTGCTGGCCAAGGCTGACCAGGCGGTCGGTTCGGACAAAAAACTGTTCGGCCTGTTCGGAGGCACAGGGGGCAACTTCGAATTACACACCCCCAACAATGACGGCAGCGCACGCATTACCCGCGGCTCCCTTGAAAATCCGACCCTGGCGGATGCTGCCAGGGCCGCCATCAGAGTACTCTCCCACAACCGAAACGGTTTCTTCCTTTTGGTCGAACAGGGAGACATCGACTGGTCCAACCATATCAACAACTACAGCAGCATGATCGGCGGCGTCTGGGATCTGGACAACGCGGTGCAGGCAATTGAGTCCTACATTGACCAACCGGGTGATGACCTTACCTGGAACAACACCCTGGTGATCGTCACTGCGGACCACGGCAACAGCTACATGCGGCTAACGAAAGATCTTCCCAAAGGCAAACTGCCGACCCAGACACCCAATGGCCCCGGCGCCCCCTCGGATTACGACAGGTCAGTGGCCTACTTTTACGACCCCACGGAAGTGACCTACGGCTTTAACCGTAAGGGGATGAATTCCCACACCAACGAACTGGTGAGCTTGTACGCAAGGGGCGCGGGATCACGGCTGTTCAACGATTTCGAGGGGAGCTGGTATCCGGGTACCAGAATCTTGGACAACACCCAGATCTTCAGGGTGATGATAAAAGCCCTGGGGCTGAGGGACGAGAACCGCGGCAAGGCTGGCGGATCGAGATAAGGCTGTGCCGAACATCGATTCTTTCCTGTGACAACTCGCGGTTTTTCGGTTTTATTACCAGAATATTGACAGAGGCGAGACTAATGTGCAATATACGAATACTGAATACCGATTAAGGTTTATTTTTTAATTAAACTCCGGCGCATCACTCAGGATCTGAATGGGAACACTCTTGTGGAACCAGAGAGATGCGTCAAGACCGCGTTCGTCAGCAGGGTGCTGATGGAGGCGGTCTTTGTGTTTGAGCTAGGGTCAAAAAAGGAGCGCCATATGAAGAAATGCAAGGTAACCCGGAGGGAATTCCTGCAGGTAGGCGCCGGCGCTGCGGCCGGCTTGATGACGACATCGATCATCGGGTGCTCCAGTGGGGGAGGAATCAACTTTGTCAGCCAGAGCAGCGGCAAGAGCAGCACTGAATGGTATCAGGGCCAACAAAGCGTTACCGCCGTGTACCAGCCCATAAATAGCGCGCTCTACCGACAACTGCTCCCGGCAACATTTGACATGCCGGACTCGCTTCAGGTCATCGTCGCCATAGCCTATTACAGCACGGTGTCATTTCCGCTAACGCCGTATCACGAGGCGTACGTGCTGCTGGCGTGCAGCCACCAGGGCAAAAGCGGGCTGTATACCCTGACCATGCCGGTGGACAATAAGAGGGCCAATGATATTGGACGCAGCATCGGCTATCCAAAATATATTGCCGACGGGATTGAACTGACGGAGAGCAGCGGAACCTGGAGTGGACAGGTCAATCACCAAGGGCGTACGGTGATGCGGATGACATTCACACCACAGGCCGCGGCAATTGCAAGTACCCGCAGCATAGCAGGTCCGTCCAGCTTTAATCTCGTTCCACCCGGCATTGGGCCGGAAGTTCTGATGGTGGATATGATCGGGCAGCAGCAGGTCAGCACAAGATCGGGATCGGCTACCGTCTCCGCCGACCCGAATGCGCCCTGGAGCAAGCTCCTGGAAGGCGCGTCCCTGGTCACGGCACAATTCCAGGAGGTAACGGGTGATTATGGTTTTCGGTGGGGATCTGCCGTGGTCAGCATCGCCAGAATCAAAAATGGACGGACCGACCTGGCAGTGGAGGAGGCATTAGCGTTGCTGGGAGGGATTGATGCGGTTACCCTGGGAAAACAGAAGATCATGCTCAAGCCCAATCTGGTATCGGAAAACCCCCAGTCCACAACCAACCCAGAAGTCATCAGAACACTCGCCCAGCTCATGAAAAACGCGGGCAAGGTGGTTTCCATCGGTGAGGGATCGGCAACCGCCAGCGGATTCAATGTAATAAACGGGGTATATTACAGAACCAAGAACCAGGACAAACTGAATGGGATGCAGCAATTTGTGTTCGACAAACTGGGGTACACGTCGCTGGCCCAGTCGCTGGGGATACCATTGGTCAATCTTCACACAGGAGAGATGTCTTCGGTGGCGGTGGCCAATGGTTTTGTTTTTGATGCCATTTCTATCCACCACTCACTGACCGACATTGATATGCTCTGTTCCGTACCGATGATGAAAACCCACATATTGGGTGGGGTGACCCTGGGAATGAAGAATCTGATTGGAACATACCCCGGAGCGGTGTATGGATCCCTGCGAAGCCTGATTCACGACCAAGCCGCTCATGTGGAAACTTCTGGTGTAGCCGGCGCTGTTGTTGATATCGTGCGCGCCAACAAGTTGGGGCTGGTCGTCATTGACGCATCTACCGCCATGGAAGGCAATGGCCCCGAGGGAGGCCCCCTGGTCAAGATGGACCTGATTATTGCCGGCACCAATGCCCTTGCCACGGACATGGTTGCAGCCAGCGTCATGGGATTCTCTCACGAGGAGATCCCGGCATTCCTGTGGTCGAATATGGCGGGGATGTATCCGCAGAGACTGAATCAAATCGAGGTTCGAGGAGAGAGAATGGATAGTGTCAGGCGTAAATTTCTCAGGCCGCAACTGTCCTCTTGGAGCAATCTTCGGCCGTCGTTTGGTTCGCAAGAGATCTGATCAATAGTGAGATTGCGGGGCACCTCAACTCCAGTTGATTGACAGGAATGAAACGAATGTGCATATACGCTAATGAATATTTGATGCAACATGGGGAATTGAGTGGCTTCACTCAGGTGGAGCCAAGGAGGTGCGTAAGGACCGCGTTCGTCAGCAGGGTGTCAACGGGTGCACGACCAATGTTGAAGAAAAAACATGACCGTCACACATCGCAACAACGCAAGCCATGCCCCCTCCGGGGATTTGGGAAACATTATCGTGGGCGGATATGACTGCCGGGGAAAGGGGACTCTGGACAGTTCTCGGCTGACGACAGGAATATGGGACAGGAATGAAACACCTCAAAGCGCCGGCAAAGTCTGGAGCGACCTGTGGAATACGGGGAACAGGACGCCGCCAGCGTCCTGGGATATACCGAGAATATGTGGGACGGATTTAGGGTGAAAAGTTCGAGCGGCGGCACCGTCTATGTTCGAAGACCGCCACGCACATCGCAACCATAGCCAGAGACGTAATGGGCGAGTTAACCCATTTCGTTGCAGTTCAACTCCATTAATGCATCTTTCTTCTCATGATGTTCCAAAAATATCGATTCCAGTTCGATGCGTTGCGGTTCAGTCATGGAAATAAAGTCCACACCAATTCCCGCCGGGGCAAACTTGGCGCCCCACTGAGCTTTTCTCATGATTGTGCATGGAATTGGGGTCTGGTCACCTAATTCCAAAAAACGGACAAAGATCTCATCGCCCGGTTTAAATGTTTCACCAGTTGTAAATATGAAGCATCCGTTTCGGGAAATGTCGGCAGTGTTCGACATCTGTTCATCCAGTGTGACATTAAGAAATATTTTGTGTCGTTGAGCGCGCCTGATCTTTCTCGGCTGCGTTTCGGCGCAATCGCTGATGAAATTTTGCAGGCTTTGCGCGTGGTTGTCATTTTTGGTTAATTTATTGATAACGAACGTTTTCTTTTGCGGATCAATATAGACTTTCAGTGTCGGGAGGGCGTGGGTATGTTCCTTGAAATATTCCCTTACTTTCAGAGGGATTTTGAAAAAGCTATGCAAGTCGACCATCATACCGTGAAATTCGGAACGGGGAGGTGTTTTGCCGAGATCCTCCAGGGAATGAACAACGTGGCACCTGGCGTCAAATGCGGCTAGCATTTCAGCAATAATGTTCTTTTCCCGGGTGTCCGCAACTACCAACAAATGAGGGGTTGAGTTCATCCTTTTCTTCTCCTTTGACAAGAGGTTCAGGTTAATCTGTTTTATATATGTGTTGGCGCTCGCTTTATATTACGGCAGTAAAGCAAATCGTCAATATTCAGGCCACAAAATTTCATATACCTGGTTGCATTGTCCCCGAAGCTCGACACTAGCCGACGATCCTCAATCCCGCATGCTGCGCGGCCTCTGGATCGAACTGCACAACCTAGGCGCGGTCAAGGATCCATCTGAAAAGGCGCTCTGCTCCTTCGTAAAGAGAATGACCCGCAAGGACGCCCTGCAGTGGTTGACCGACAGGGATGTAACCGTTGTCAAAAAAGCGCTGGTTGATTGGACAAACAGAGTAATGGAGGAAAAGGAACGTGAGTAAAAAAGACCTGGCCAATGCGCCCAAACGGGGCAAATTCACCGAAGTCCTGGAGCAGCTGGTGGGCGCCATTGCCCAGGGTTTCACCGAAGAATTCTCACCAACGAACACATCCCCCAGGCCAAAAACATCTATCTGCTGGCCTGATCGCCATGGGTCAGGCTGCAGGTCAGGTTTGGCATTTAAACATTACTTCCAGTCAAGCCTTCAAATGTCACACATGAGCCAGCGACTCCTGTTCAATTATTGCGGTGGTTGGGCAGGAGGGGTTTCAGGGGAAGCTGTGCAGGCTATTTGAGTAGGGGAACGGTGGTGAGGCGCAGCGGGTTCACGGCTGCCGCCGATGGTTGGCGTTTCCTCCGCATATTTCCAGTTCGGTCGTTCTTCTTGCCAATTTCAGATTGAAATGTTATTGTACAACATCTTGTCATTATGGAGGTTGATATGCAGGCTATTTCATACAGCGAAGCACGCCAAGACCTAAAGAATATTATGGACGAGGCTTGTAACAACCATGAACCGATCCTGATCACGCGTCGAAAGGGCGAGAGCGTGGTTCTCGTGAGTCTGGAAGACTATGAATCCATTATGGAGAGCGAATATTTGCTTTCCAGCCCTGCCAATGCTTCACGACTGTTGCAATCGCTTAAAGAGGCACAGTCCGGTAAGCGGACGCCCATGGATGCTCTTGGGTTATGAATGTCACTTTCACGCCAACTGCTCTCGGCGATCTGCGTTATTGGCTCAAGAATGACAAACGCCAGGCAGAACGTGTCTTAGCGCTTCTTGAAGAAATTCGGCGCACTCCTTTTGAGGGAACAGGAAAACCTGAACCTCTCCGTTTTCAGCTTGCCGGTTGCTGGTCACGCCGAATTGACCGGGAGCATCGCCTTGTCTACCAAGTGGAAGAAACAGAGATTGTAGTTATCGCCTGTCGCTATCATTACTGATGGGGCTCCTGGGGTCGGACCAAGCTAACATACCGCATCTATTCACAAAACATCCAAAAAAATAGCTATTATCCGGGCTTAAACGCTTGTTTAGGGGGTCAAAAACAGCACCATAAGGTTCATCTCCTCTCTCAACACACATCGATCAGCTTCTTGCTCTTCGATTCTTCTCCCCATTCCCTTAATGCCAAGACTGACCTTTGTCTTTTCTACAAAACCGATGCTTCCAACGGCAATGCTCTCTGTCCAGCACCTTTCTCGTTGTTTTTCACCATTGCTGATGGCCTTTTGAACCCATTGCCGGTGCTGTTCTGAAAATTGTTCGGTGTCTGTAATGTCAGGCGGCGATATCTTTGATAGTGATTCGGAATTTTCTGATATCAGTAGAGTTGTGGTGAGAATGCGCATTTGATGGGGTTTGTGGGAAATTGATGCGAGAAGAGACGGTTTTAAGTGCGGCGATCTATTTGATAACGATTTGGGCTATTCGGTGAGAGTTCGGCGTTCTGTTTGATAGTAAATTGTTTTTTATCCAGCGGGTAATTGTCGTGATTTTATCTTGATTCGTGCCCTCCGATTTATATTCGAATATGTTTCCCTCCTTTTTATAGCGCCAGCCTGACAAGTTGCATGACCTTTCCCTCTTCTATTTTCTTCTCGGCATCAGCATTGACGATACCATACAGCGTAGCGATAAGCTGAGCCTTCTTGGCCGGTTTCAAACTCCCCTCAACCTGGCCAAGACACACTTCAACCGCCTCAATCACCGCCTCCAACACATCTGCGTCAACAGGCGTTGATGCCCTCCCCTCCTGCCTCATTTCCCCTTCGCCAGTCAAAAGCCAGTTCAAATCAAGATCAGCACATTTTGCAGATATCTTCTGCACTGCAACCTTACTATTCCTTTGTTTCCAAGCTGACAGAGTCCGATTATCCACTTCCAAAAAATCAGCAACCTCTTGATACGTGTCATATTTCTTGAGGAACATCAGACGCCGCAATATTTCACCTACATTATGTTGATTTGATGTTGACATAATCTACATTCTCGCGATAATAACGTAATATCAAAACGGAATACGAGGGGAGAGTAGCAAATGACTTCATCCGGGGCAATGAAACTTTGCCAGGATCATTTAATACTCCTTTGAGTCCACAGGAAAACAGTCTGAAAATGTCCTTTCTAAGTGTTTAGAAAAGACATTGAGAAAAGACATGCTGTTTTTAGAAAAGACATGAACGATCCCGGCACGTTACTTTATGGACCACCCAGAGACCCCTTACATCGACATCAAGACCCTCGCCGAGGCCTGGCTACCTGCCAGCGCACTAAAGAATGACCTTTTAAATAAATGCAAGGCCATTGCAAGAGAGATCAAAGCGGGCAAGTTCAAATCCGCCCGGCAAATCCCGGCAACCCGTCAAGATGGCAGAGCCAAAGGCCGTGGCGGCAAAATCTGGGAAATAAGCCTCTCCGACCCAGTAATTTCCGGTTAGGTCTTTGCATGTCGTCGTTTTGACTTTATACGTTTGTT
>JACAAY010000153.1 GCA_013377095.1 Desulfuromonadales bacterium | reverse complement strand
CCGGATCAAGCTAAAGAAGCTGTATCCGAATTTATAAATGTTACGTGGTACTAGTTTACAGGTTTACAACATGAATCTGGAACCGGCAAATCACCCGCTGGCGGATGTTATTAACAAAAATAAGGACAAGATCAGTTTTTTCGATATAAATGCCCACCCGACTCTTCCCTTTGCCATCCTCTCTAGCGGGAAGTATGATGAAACGGTTATAAATTGGGGAGATGGCAGAGACAAGACACCACACGCATTAATCCCTAATGGGAAACAATTTTCCTTCTCTCCCGACGGGAAGTGGGTAACATTTTGGGTTGGCGATTATTCCGATGCCAAAACCTACCTCATGCCCGTATCCGAAAAGTACCCCAATTACCTGGGTTCGCCGATTATGCTGTTGAATGATTATTTCAACGACAATAAATCCGCCTGGACCACCAACCCAACCAGTTTTGTCGGATCAAGCGGAGAAGAGCTCTACCGTTGGGATCTGGATAATCAGGATTTCCCGGAAAAAGGCAAGATGTCGTTCCATGACTATGTTGTGCGGGAAGATCTGAAGAAAATGACCAGAGAAAAACGGCAGGGGTTGGGGCGATAAATCAGAGAGCGGAAATCAGAGACTGGGGACAGGTGTTTATGTACAAGCTTTCGGACGAGTAGACTTGTGATTAAGGGAAGAACTTCATGTTGCATGTCAGACGAACTAAATGGACCATAGCCATTGCGGCTTGCTTCAGCGTGGCATTGTTCTCTGCCATTGTCTGTGGAGCGGATAAGATGGAATATACAGAGGTTGATTCTACGCTTCGTTGGTCTGGACTTTCTGATCAAGCACAAAAATTAAAAGCCCCGCTCGAAGCATCGGACGGGGCTTGGGGAAAAACAGAATAAACACCTAGGGGACCTGAACGACCTCATTGACTCCGGGAATCTGCTCTTTCATGGCGCGCTCAATACCCATCTTGAGGGTCATGGTTGACATGGGGCAACTGCCGCATGCGCCTTTCAGACGCACCTTGACAATGCCATCCGCTGTCACGTCAACAAGTTCCACATCGCCGCCATCAGCCTGCAGGGCGGGACGTACCTGCTCAAGAACCCTCAATACTTCCTCTCTCATGCTCCATTCTCCTTTATCTGTTGTGTACTACCGTCGATCTACTTGACTAAAAATTCCTCTTCAACTTGAGCCGGGTCGGCAACCTTGACCAGAGCCTGTGTAAAAAGGGGTGCGACAACACCATTTACAACCGGCGTGGACACCTGCAAACAGCTATAGGGCTGCCATCCCTTACCCAAAGCTTCTTTGACCTTGGTTTTCAAAACACCCAAATCGTTTTCGCTCAACACTTCGTACTCAGTAACCATATGCAGCTCCTTTCAAGATAGTAATTGGTTTGATTGCCTGATAAAAAATTTTTCCGAAGATATAGGGAGTCAGACCAAATGTCAATATCATCTCTCGTTCAGGGGCAAGCCGGGTTCGGTCAGATGCTCGGGACGCATGGCCTCTTCCAGATCCGCTTCCGGCATCAGCCCACGCTCCAGTACGATCTGACGAATGGAGCGACCGCTGGCAACGGATTCCTTGGCAACTTCCGCAGCGGCATTATAACCGATGGAGGGCGCCAACACCGTCACCAGCCCCAGCGAATCCTCCAGATAGCGGCGGCAGCGCTCTTGGTTGGCTACGATCCCCGTAACGCAGGATTCGGTGAATTTCCGCAGGCAGTTGGTCAGCAGCTCCAGGGAGAAGGTCAGATTGTAGGCGATCAGTGGCATCATCACATTCAATTCCAGCTGTCCGGCCTGGCTCGCCAGCATGACCGCCTGATCACAGCCCATGACCTGAAAACAGACCATGTTGGTCATTTCCGCCATACTGGGGTTGATCTTGCCCGGCATGATCGAAGAACCGGGTTGCACCGTTGGCAGCCGGATCTCATCCAGACCGGTGCGTGGGCCGGATGACAGCAGACGCAGATCGTTGGCAATGCGCCCCAAGTTGACCGCCAAGCGGCGCAGGGCCGAGGAGAGCGCCAGGAAGGGGTCCATGTTCTGCATGGCCTCGAACAGATCGCTGCTGCCGATCAGCGGGAAACCGGTGGCAATGGACAACTCCTCAACCATGGCCGTGATGTAGGCCGGCTCTGCGTTCAGGCCGGTCCCGGCGGCTGTGCCGCCGATTCCCAGCTCCAGCAGGCCTGGAATGCATAATTCCAGTCCCTCGCGATTTTTTGCCATGGCCGTGGCATAAGCGTTGAACTCCTGTCCCAGTCGAATCGGCACAGCATCCTGCAGATGGGTGCGTCCCGATTTGAGGATATGATCGAATTCCTTCCCCTTGGCAGCCAGGGCCTGTTCCAGCGCCTCCAGCTGTTCCAGCAGCGGATCGAGCATCTCTAGCGAAGCAAGACGTATGGCGGTGGGGATCACATCGTTGGTTGACTGGGCCATGTTGACATGGTCGTTGGGGTGCAGGGTCGAAAAATCGCCTCGCTGCCGCCCTAACAGTTCCAGTGCACGGTTGGCCAACACCTCGTTGGCGTTCATGTTGTGGGAGGTGCCGGCGCCGGCCTGAAAAGGATCGACCACAAACTGGTCCCGCAACCCTCCCGCCAGTACCTCGTCCGCTGCCGCTTCGATGGCGTCACCGATTTCAGCCGGCAAGCGTCCGGTTGCCCGGTTGGCCCGGGCAGCGCACTTCTTGATGATGATCGTGCCCCAGACATAGGCCGGGTGCGGCTTCAAGCCTGAAATGGGAAAGTTGCGCACGGCCCGCGCCGTCTGGGCGCCGTAGTAGGCCTGTTCCGGCACCTCCATTTCGCCCAGACTGTCCCTTTCAATACGTGTTGTCATCCGCGTCTCCCCCTGCCCATGGGCATGATCGTCACTCCATAAGGGGGAGTGTAATCCAGCGGAAGCGTATGTCAATTAAATAGAACACTTCAGGAGTTCTCGCCGTGGCCGCGCTGACTTAATGAAAAAGTGGCTTGACATCTCCTGGTCTGACCTTTATTTTGGAATGAACGTTCATTCCAAAGGAGAGATCATGTCAAAACCCGATAAACGGGAAGAGATCGTTCGGGCGGCACTGGAACTGATCGCGGAGCAGGGCTTCCATGGGGCGCCCATGGCCATGATCGCCGAGCAGGCCGGTGTTGGTGCTGGAACGATCTACCGCTACTTCGAGAACCGGGATGTACTGATCAATGAGCTGTACCAGGAAATCGAGAGGCGTATCGTGACGGCGCTCCATCAGGGGTACTCACGGGAAAAGCCGTTCCGGGAGCGTTTTCTCCATCTCGGCACAACCCTGTTGCGCTTCTTCATCACCAGCCCGGTGGATTTCCGCTATGTTGAGCAGTTCCACAATTCACCCTACGGAGTTGCCTTCCGTCGCGACAAACTGCTGGGTGATTCGACCGGCGGTTGTGACGTGATCAAAGAACTGTTCGAGCTGGGAGTGCAGCAGCAGATTCTGAAGGATTTTCCCCTGGTGATCCTGTTCGACCTGTTTTTCGGTCCGGTGGTTTCACTTGCCAGGGACCACATTCTGGGCTTCATCGAACTGGACGAAGCCATGGTCCAACGCATTATCGAGTCCTGCTGGGACACGGTCAGGCGTTAGACAACGGGAGACGTTGCCAGTTCTCCGTGACCTTCCTGTCTTTGACACTGTAGCAATAGATTGAACATTCATTCTTTAGATTCCACGTATCGAGGTAACAATATGCAACTGACACGAACCATCAAGCGCGTCACCCTTTTTGCCGGTATTGCCGGAGCACTTCTGCTCAGCGGCTGCGGACAATCGCAGACGGCCGCTACTCCTCCCCCACCTCCTCCCGAGGTGGGGGTTGTTGTCATCCAGCCCAGGAGGGTGGAGCTAACCACCGAACTACCGGGCCGCACGGCTGCCTATCTCACGGCCGAGGTGCGCCCCCAGGTTACCGGAATCGTTCAAAACCGTCTGTTTACCGAAGGAAGTGACGTCAAGGCCGGTCAGGCGCTGTACCAGATCGATCCGGCCACCTACCGCGCGGCCCATGCCAGTGCCAGGGCAGCGCTCTCGCGGGCCGAGGCGGTGCTGGTCTCGATCAGACTCAAGGCGGAACGCTACAAGGAACTGGTCAAAATCAATGCGGTCAGCCAGCAGGATTATGACGATGCCCATGCGGCGTTGAAGCAGGCCGAGGCCGATGTGGAAGCGGCAAAGGCTGCGCTGGAGTCGGCCCGCATCAATCTGGCCTACACCAGGGTCACCGCCCCGATTTCCGGCCGGATCGGCCGTTCAACCGTGACCAGCGGCGCGCTGGTTACCGCCAATCAGACGGCGGCACTGTCCACCATCCAGCATCTCGGCTCCATGTATGTGGATGTCACCCAGTCCAGTGCCGAACTGTTGAAGCTGAAGCAGAATCTGGCCAGTGGCCTGCTGAAACAGGGGGGGGCCAACCAGGCACGGGTCAAACTGCTTCTGGAGGATGGCAGCGCCTACCCGCTACCGGGCAGCCTGAAGTTTTCGGAAGTCACCGTTGATCAGAGCACCGGCTCGATCACCCTGCGGGCGCTCTTCCCCAACCCGAAACAGACCCTGCTGCCCGGCATGTTTGTCCGCGCCATTCTGGAGGAAGGGGTAAGCGAGAACGCCATCCTCATCCCGCAACGCGGTGTGACCCGAAATCCGAAAGGAGAGGCAGTTGTCATGGTAGTTGGTGCCGAGGAAAAAGCAGAGCAACGACCGATCAAGGTGTCCCGGACAGTTGGTGACAACTGGCTGGTGAGTGAAGGAATGAAGGCGGGTGATCGTGTGATCGTGGAAGGGCTGCAGAGAGCACGACAGGGAACCGTGGTCAAGGCAGTGCCTTTCGGCAGCAAACCTGCAGCTCCTCCCGCGGGGGCAACTCAAACCGCACCAGCAAAGAAATAAAGTTGATATCCGACACCCCCCTTTGCAAAAGAGGGGCTGGGGGGGATTTGATATAGAGCGCCAACGTCAAATCCCCCTAAATCCCCCTTTTCCAAAGGGGGACTTTTCAAGCATAAGGAGCCGATCCATGTCTCGTTTTTTCATAAATCGCCCGATCTTCGCCTGGGTCATCGCCATCATGGTCATGCTGGTCGGACTGCTGTCGATCAAGAAGCTGCCGGTCTCCCAGTATCCTCCCATCGCCCCGCCGCAGATCGCTATCAATGCCACCTATCCGGGAGCTTCGGCTCAGACCGTTCAGGACACGGTCACCCAGGTCATCGAGCAGAAACTGAACGGCATCGACAACCTGATCTACATGTCCTCCACCAGCGACTCATCCGGGGCGGTCAGCATCACCCTGACCTTCAAGGCCGGCACTGACCCGAACATCGCCCAGGTCCAGGTGCAGAACAAGCTGCAGCTGGCCACGCCGCTGCTGCCCCAGGTTGTGCAACGACAGGGAATCCAGGTGGTCAAGTCCACCAGGAACTTCCTGCTGATCGTCGGTCTGGTCTCGGAAGACGGCTCCATGGATCGCAATACCCTGGCCGACTACATGGTCTCAAACCTCCAGGATATCGTCAGCCGCGTGGAAGGGGTGGGCGAACTATTGCTGTTCGGAACCCAGAACGCCATGCGGATCTGGCTCAATCCGGCCAAGCTGAACAATTACCACCTGACCACCAACGATGTCATCGCTGCGCTGCAGTCCCAGAACGTCCAGGTATCGGCCGGACAGTTCGGCGCCGTACCAGCCAACCAGGGGCAACAGCTGAATGCCACCATCAACGCCCGGGCCCTGCTGCAGAACGCGGAGCAGTTCGATGCCATCATCCTGCGCACCAACTCCGACGGCTCCACGGTCAAGCTGAAAGACGTGGCTGAAAGCAAAATCGGCACCGAAAACTATGAGATACAATCCTACTATAATGGGAAACCGTTGGGTGCCATGGCGATCCGCCTGGCAGCCGGAGCCAACGCGCTGGAGACCGGCAACCGGGTCAAGGCCAAGATGGCCGAACTGGAGAAATATTTCCCGCCCGGCATGAAGGTGGTCTACCCCTACGACACCACCCCCTTTGTCAAGATCTCCATCGAAGAGGTGGTCCATACCCTGATCGAGGCGGTCTTCCTGGTCTTCATCATCATGTTTCTCTTCCTGCAGAACATCCGCGCCACCCTGATCCCAACCATTGCTGTGCCGGTGGTGCTGCTGGGAACCATGGGTGTACTGGCTGCTGCCGGGTTCTCCATCAACACCCTGACCATGTTCGCCCTGGTGATTGTCATCGGCCTGCTGGTGGACGATGCCATCGTGGTCGTGGAGAACGTGGAACGGATCATGACCGAGGAGGGGCTTCCACCCAAGGAAGCAACCATCAAGTCCATGGGGCAGATCACCAGCGCCCTGTGGGGAATCGCCACCGTACTGACGGCAGTCTTCCTCCCCATGGCCTTCTTCGGCGGCTCCACCGGTGTCATCTATCGCCAGTTCTCCATCACCATTATCGCCGCCATGGTCCTCTCGGTGCTGGTGGCCATGATCCTGACCCCGGCGCTCTGCGCCACGATCCTCAAACCGGTGGAAAAAGGGCACCATGCCGGCGAGAGCGGCTGGTTCACCTGGTTCTTCCGCTACTTCAACCGGGCATTTGAATTCTGTCGCCACAACTATGAGGGGATCGTCGGTCGTTCCTTCGGAAAACCGGTGCGCTACCTGGTTGTGTATGGCGCCATCGTAGCTGCCATGGTTTTCTTTTTCCTGCAGCTGCCCACCTCATTCCTGCCTGATGAGGACCAGGGATTCATCATCTGCCAGGTTCAGTTGCCGGCCGGCGCCACCCAGGAGCGGACCATCCAGGTCATCCGCCAGCTGGAGCAGCATTTTCTGGAGAAAGAGTCCAAAACAGTGGAAGGGGTCATTACCGTGGCCGGGTTCAGTTTTGCCGGTCGCGGCCAGAACATGGGGCTGGCCTTTGTGCGTCTGAAAGACTGGGATGTACGTAAAACTCCGGATCTGAAAGCGCCGGCCATTGCCGGCCGGGCCATGAAGGCCTTCTCGAAGTTCCGAGACGGTCTGGCTTTTGCCTTTTCACCACCGGCAGTGCTTGAACTGGGTGTGGCCAACGGCTTCGACTTTCAACTGCAGGATCGCAGCGGCTTGGGGCACGACAAGCTGATGGAGGCGCGCAACCAGCTGCTGGGCATGGCCATGAAAAATCCCAAACTGACGGCGGTGCGCCCCAACGGCCAGGACGATTCGCCCCAGTTCAAACTGGACATCGAGGACGTGCGGGCCGGCGCCCTGGGAGTCAGTCTGGCGGATATCAACAACGTCCTCTCCACCGCCTGGGGGAGCACCTACGTCAACGACTTCATCCAGAACGGACGGGTCAAAAAGGTCTACCTGCAGTCCGAGCCCGGGGCGCGGATGCTTCCGGAGGATATCAACCGCTGGTATGTCAGCAATAAGAGCGGCCAGATGGTGCCGTTCTCAGCCTTTGCCAGCGCCCGCTGGCAGTTTGGATCACCGCGCCTGGAGCGTTACAACGGCATTCCCTCCGTGGAGGTCTTGGGACAGGCGGCACCGGGGATCAGTACCGGAGAAGCCATGGACGAGGTGGAGAAGATGGCTGCCAAGTTGCCTCCCGGCATCGGCTACGAATGGACCGGCCTCTCCTACGAGGAGAAGAATGCCGGAGCCCAGGCGCCGGCACTCTACGCCATCTCGCTGCTGGTGGTATTCCTCTCCGTGGCGGCGTTGTACGAGAGCTGGACCATCCCCTTCGTCAACCTGCTGATGCTCCCCTTGGGACTGGTGGGCGCGGTTACGGCGGTCAAGCTGCGCATGTTTCCCAATGACGTCTATCTCCAGATCGGGCTTTTAACCACCATCGGCCTTTCCACAAAAAACGCCATCCTGATCATCCAGTTCATCAAGGAGCAGATGCACCAGGGGCATGAGCTGGTGGAGGCCACCCTGACGGCGGTCAGGATCAGGCTACGGCCGGTTATTATGACGTCTCTGGCGTTCTTCTTCGGCACACTGCCGCTGGCCCTGACCAAGGGCGCCGGCGCCGCAGCCCAGAACGCCATCGGCACCGCCGTAACCGGCGGATTGCTGTCGGCCACCTTCATCGACCTGATCTTTATTCCATTTTTCTTTGTTCTGGTTTCCCGTATTTTCGGCCGGAAGAAATACGCCGGGGCAACACGTGAAAATCAGCCACTCATCCCGGAGGTGAACTGACATGATCCGTGGAATTGTAACCTTAAGCATCGTTATCGCCCTGCTGGCCGGCTGCAGCATGGCCCCGCGCTATACCCAGCCGCAGGCCCCGGTTCCCGCCACCTGGCCCAGCG
>JACAAY010000152.1 GCA_013377095.1 Desulfuromonadales bacterium | reverse complement strand
ACTGCGTTTCGGTCGAAGCCGGACTCTTTGGGCCGATACTGGTGAGATCCTGGGGGAGGATTGGGTGGAGAAAGCTGCGACACATGGAGCAGCATTTCTCCGAAGAAAAACTCCCTGATATCCTGAATACGGCGAATCATCTGATCACACGAAAATTGAGGAAAGGCTACGAACTGCTGGACTGGCGAGCGGGCCGTGTTTTTAGCCCAACAGCCAGCGATAGAGCGGCACAACCCTGATCTCGATCCCGTTCAGCTCGAACGCTTCCGAACTGTCCAGGGTGATGATTAACCCATTTATCAATCCGAATGCGTTGCAGCAGTCCGTAAGGCCGCGAAGCTCCCGTTTCCTGGTCTTTTCGTCACCTATGGTGGTGGTAACCTGGATTGCCTCCGTTACTTCGGAGCCCTGCTTGATGATGAAGTCACATTCGGATTTTTCCTTGAAAAAGTAGATCTCTTTTTCACGCCGCTTCAATTCCAGAAAAACCGTCTGTTCCAGAGCCTTGCCGGTGTCGTCGGAGAATTTGAAGTCGATGGCGTTCAGCAGGCCGTTGTCGATGGCGTAGATCTTTTTCTCACCCAATTCCCGATCTACGAGGGAGGTGGAATGCTTCCTCAGTATCTGTGCCATATGGATGTTCACACAGGCATCCAGGTTGTCGTACAACTGGTTTTTACCGATCTTGAATCCTGACGATTTCAGCTCGTTGTAGATGTTGTTGACTGAGATCAGCTTTGTCGCCGATGACATGATTCGTTTCAGAAAGAATTTCAGCGCCGGCAGATTCTTGATCTCATAACGCTCAAGAAGGTCGCGATAGATCATGACATTGAAGTATTCCTGCAGCACCCGGTTGCGCAGGGCATCGTCATACCCGGTCACCTCCGGGAATCCGCCATGCTTGAGGTAATTTGCCAGGTGGTGATTGATCAGGGCGATGGATTTCGTGCTGTGCAGGTCCGGAACAATATCCTTGAAAGTCAGGTATTCCCGGAAGGAAAGCGGGAAGACCTCGTAGCTGACAGTTCTTCCGCGGAGACTGGTCGCAATTTCACTGCTCAGGAAGCGGGCGTTTGAACCGGTGATGAAGATGTTTTTCGTTCCCCTGTCGTACACCCGCCGCACAAACCTGTCCCAGCCAGCGATATTCTGGATTTCATCCAGGAAAAAGTAACACTCCTGCAGTGGTGTGTCAGGATAGAGCTCCTGGTATGCCTGCAGCAGGAGGTCAAGCTCCTCTGTTTTCAGATCAAGGCGCTCATCCTCGAAGTTGACATACAGAATCCTGTCCAGGGGAACTCCCTTTGTCAGGAGCGTCTCCATGATATTGAACAGGTACGACGTCTTGCCGCTTCGCCGTACACCCACTAGGGTAATGATTTTGCCCGTGTCGATGGGTACCTGCAAAGAGCGGCGTTTTAGCGCCGGCAGCGGAGAGACGTGAAAGTCCCTGATGATCTGTTTTAGTATATCTTTCTTCATGATAAGGAAACTATATCATTAATCATCCTTTGATAAAGGAAAATTGCACAAGTGTAGCTGCTTGTTTCTCGATTTTCTGAGCACTATTCCATTTCTGAAAAATATCATGGACTGAATAAATAGGCTGTGCTAGAAAAACGCAACTGATTTCGAGGTGGTAGCTGTGTCGTTAGCTGAAGATGATTTATATGCTGCATTGAAGGAGCTGCTGGAAGCCTCACAGACCATGACAAGTGGCAAGCTGCCCTCGGCCACGAACCTTGAACGCTACATCAGGGCGGTTGAGTGGTCCAAACAGGTGATTGCACGTGTGGAGAGACAGAAATGACAAAATCCGAATTGGTTGAGAAACTGGCCATCGAGAGAAACCTGACCTATGCGGTTGCCGAGCAGGTCGTCATGGAATTGTTCAATGGCATGGCTGATACCCTGATCTCCGGTGACAGGATTGAGATCAGGGGTTTCGGCAGCTTTGAGAATCGGGATTATGGCGGCCGTACCGGCAGGAATCCCAAGACCGGAGATGATGTCATCGTTGCTGCCAAAAAGCGCCCCTTCTTCAAGGTGGGCAGGGATCTGAAAGAACGAATCATGGAGCATGGTTCGTGACAGATTGATCTGCATAGAAAGGTGAGTGAGGGGTTCCCAGGTTGGAGCCCCTTTTCGTTGTGATGAGTTGCGGGGAGGGCGGTTAAGATGGCGCTGTTTTTTGGCAAGGATTGGAGAGGGTAGGGTACCCCTGTCAGACCGATCCGTCTTTCTCCTTGCCCTGACTCTGGTTTTTGTTTCACAATCCATACTCATCTTGTCGGTATATCATTAGAAAGATTGACATCACTTCTAATGCCTGCCATTAGTTCTATTCGAAACATTTCAATGATTCCATAGCAGTATTGTCACTTGATAGGGCACAGCAGGGGTAACCCTGTGTCGCAAAGCTACCATCCTCCAGCGGGGATAGAGGGGTTGTCGAGGTGAGTGTATAGATTTTTCACTGAAGAGCCACGCTTCCGGTTGTTGTACGGGGGGCGTGGTTTTTTTTGTGCGTGATGTGGATGACGCGGAGATTTTAAGGAAGAAGTTGGAGAAATAGCAAGGAACGCCCGGTCCCGGAATATCAATCTTATCATCTTGGAAGCCCAACGGCTCTCTCAATCGGTATTTAACAAAAAAAAGCCGCTATATGAATAGACTTTCCGACATACCCGTTCAGAATCTCGACAATATGAAATTTCTGCATCCGGTCGGGGCGTCCACCTTCAAATACGGTGTGACAATCCCTGTTGAAGCCCAGACGGAGCGAATGCGCGCCATCGAAAAGGGCGGTAAAGTGCCGGCCACCATTCTCTTCGGCACTGAAGAACCGGTTATTGTGGAGATACGAAGGCTGAACAACAAGCCTGGACATCTCCAGTTCAGGTATGAGAACAAGGCACAGGAACGCTTGCGTTGGTATCTGGCGAGGATGTTCGGCAGTCCGGCAAACGGCAACCTGCTTGAAGTGGAAGAAGTCACGCCATTCACCTTCCTTTTCAAACCGATACTCAAGAATTCAGCGCCCTCTCTACAGATCAGTGACATGCTGTTGCACAGGCTGCAGCAGAAGGAAATTGAGCGGTTTGCAGAGATCGGACAAATCAGAGATTCGCTGGCCGCAGTTGAGTATGACGCCGGTTTCAGCCAGTCTGACTACAACAGCCGTATCAATGAAGGGCTGATGACCAAGGGTTGGAACCGCGAACAGAGAGTTGTTGATGAGTTGGGGCTGAAGTGCGATTTTGAGAAGAACGGCATCTGGGTCGAGGTGGAGTTCGGCAATGCCCGCTCCTACTATCAGGACTATGTGAAATTCATGCTGGCGAAGAAGTACCGAAATGCCAAACTTGGCTTGCTGCTATGCCCGACTACATCTTTTGCAGCGCTACTCTGCGAGCTCGGGCGACAGCGGGCGCAGGAGAATGCGGTTCGTGAACGGCCTCCGGTCTATTCGGGGATGATGAGTTATGAGAAAGCGGCGCGTGAGTTGCCGTTTTTGGGTTTCATGTTCGAGATGCCGATTGTTGTGGCGGGGGTTGGGGTGATTGGGGGTTAAATATTGAGTCAGCGGATTTCGCAGAAAGCGTATGCGCTGTTGGTAACCTTTCAGAAGACGGAAAAGGAGTTCTCACCCAGCACCATGTATGCGGATTATCCCATCAGTAGGGAGCTGTTGCACTGGGAGTCGCAGGCCAACACCGCCCAGCATCACAATGACGGCCAGAACCTGATTCACCATCAAGAACGGGGTTACACGATCCTGGTCTTTGCCCGTGATCAAAAAAAGCGGAACAATGTCACCGTGCCGTTTACCTTTCTGGGGCCGGTGGAGATGGTCAGTTATGAGAGTGAGTGGCCGATCAAAATGGTGTGGCGGTTGCGGTATCCGATGCCGGTGGAGATGTTTGAGGATAATCGGCGGGGTGGGTAATTTTTCGGAGATAATGAGTTATGAGAAGGCTGGGGAGTTGCTGTATCTGGGGTTATGTCCGAAATGCTGATAGTCGTGACGGGAGTAACTTAGAGTGAGGTTGTTGAACCAGTTAATCTCACATAACAAACGGAGTAATGATAAATGCGTTTTCTCGCAAACGGTCCTTCGATACCTGATGATTTATTAATAGCCAGAGATGAAGGCAGGGTTGTTTTCTTCTGTGGAGCTGGAGTTTCCCGTGCCCGTGCCGGTCTGTCCGATTTTTATGGCTTGGCTGAGAAGGTAGCTGATACCCTTGGTGTTAGTAACGACGATGCGGTTCGCAAATTACTCAAAAAAGCAAAAGAAGTTGAGGATGATATCGGGGTACCGGGCTTGATCTCTGCTGACAGAATCTTTGGCCTCTTGGAACGAGATTTTTATACAGAAGAAATTGAAAATAAAGTCGCATTGGCTCTCAAGCCGAATCCTGACGCAGATCTAGCAGCGCATAAGATTCTACTTGATTTGTCTCGCTTTCCCAATGGGAGCATCAAGCTTGTCACTACAAACTTCGATCTCCTCTTTGAGCAATGTGACCATACTCTTACAAGCCGTATGTATCCCCATTTACCAGACCCAAATCGTCAGGAAGATTTTACGGGTATCATTCATCTGCATGGGCATGTAAATGCCGATTATTCAGGAGCGACTGGCGACGGATTCGTGTTGTCGAGTTCTCAATTCGGCGACGCCTATCTTGCGAGTGGATGGGCCACTCAATTTATTAGGGCGGTGTTAGAAAAATATATTGTCGTGTTTATTGGCTACACAGCTGATGATCCACCGGTCCATTACCTCCTTGAAGCTTTAAACAGGCGGTCTCATACGTTGCAGAAGATGTTTGCCTTTCAAGTTGGTACCCAGAATGATGCAGAAGCAAGGTGGAGGCATAAAGGAGTTATCCCGATCGCATTTGATGGGGATAATGATTTTAAGGACCTTTGGGACTCTTTGTCTGCCTGGGCTGAGAGAGCTGTTAACCCTGATGCTTGGTATGAGAAAGTAATTGATATGGCCAGAAAAGGCCCGGAAGAGTTGCAACCTCATGAACGGGGGCAGGTTGCCCACTTGGTGTCATTTCCTGAAGGGGCAAGAAATTTTGCCTCCTCAGATAATCCACCTCCAGGCGAATGGCTGTGCGTTTTTGATCCTCTGATCAGGTACCTGAAACCTGCCAATCTTGGAAGCTGGCTTGAACGCGGACCTTTTTTTGAACCTTTTGAAGCCTATGGATTGGACAGTGATCCTGTTCCGCCAAAAATCTATCCTGATGATTATCATGCAAAGAGAGAGGTTCCCCCTGATAGCTGGAACTGTTTCACTCCCACCCCACTCGACCTTCAGGACGCGCAATATAGTAACTATCCATCGATAAGAGGGAATTCCTCGATAACTATTCCTGCACTTCCGGCAAGACTTCAATATCTGGGGCACTGGATATGTATGGTGTCCGGCCAACCCGCAACTGCTTGGTGGGCTTCTCATCAGGTGGGCGTATATCCAGGTATTCAGGAACGCATCAAGCATCAAATGGAGAAAGCAACAATCCCCGCGGTCCGTCATACTTGGCGACATATTTTCACTGCCTGGAACATGAGAAAAGAGGATAGTTATCACCAGTGGTATCAATTACTGACTTCGATTAAGATTGATGGCTGGACAAGTTATGCCGTCAGGGAAATTGCTAGAATCTATCGCCCTTACCTCACCGTATCGTGGCCTTATCATGGAGGGCCAAAACCCCCGAAATACAATCCTGAAGTATATATTCAAAATATGGTTAGTCTTGACGTTCAATATCCAACACTGCATGAAAGGACAAATATTCCGGATGAATTTCTTGTTCTTGCGGTCCGTGAATTCAGGAAAAATCTGGAATTAGCCATTCATCTTGAAAAAGATCAGGGTAGTTATGAATATCTCCATCTGCCTCCTATCGAATCAGATCCTGAGCTGAAAGGAGAATCATCTGATCGGGAATTTGGAATTGCCAGACTCTTTTTTAAGTTTCTGGGGCTATATACAAGACTTATTGACTTTGATCCAGTTGCTGCAAGAAAGGAGTATCTCGCCTGGTGGGAAGATGAAGACAAGATTTTTGCCTTATTAAGGATATGGGTGGCGGGACGTGAGGAAATCCTCTCCGATAGCGAAGCTGGGCAGTTGTTATGTAGCCAGAACGATCACGTTTTTTGGGATAGTCGCTTTCAAAGGGACTTCCTCTTAGTACTGCGGAAGCGTTGGGACAAGTTTCCCAGTTCACTTCGTAAGAAAATTGAAAAACGACTTCTTACCGGAAGTTCACGATATGAAAACGAGGAAAATGTAGTTTATCGTGAACGTTGTGCTTGGTATTCTCTAAACCGCATTCATTGGATGCATAAGGAGGGCTGTCGCTTCAGTTTTAACGTACAAACCGTGTCGGAAAAGCTACAGAGAAAGGCTCCGAAATGGCAAAAAACATTTGCAGCTAAGGCAGCTGCTTCAATGGAAAGCAGGGGTGGCTCTGTAGGGACTGATACAGATTATGCAGTGCTACTTGGAATCCCTTTGCATGGTGTCCTTGTTAAGGCGAAGGAGCTTAGCGGCCGAGAGTTTGACCGACTGGTAGACAAAGAACCATTCACCGGTTTGGCTGCTGAACGGCCTGTTCGTGCCTTATTGGCGCTTAATGATGCGGCAAAGCATGGAGAGTGGCCGGAATGGGCTTGGCGAGCGTTTCTTTATTCTCAGAAAAGAGAAAAGGATAAACCAAGGTTTTCGTCAGCAATTGCCCAAAGACTCTCCAGAATGCCGGTTGACGCGCTCGCAACGATCATCTACCCGGTGGCGGACTGGATGCATAAAGTAAGCGAAACCTTGATTTCTTTGTACCGACATGCGTTTGAAAATGCCTGGAGAAACATCATTGCAGCGTTAAAGCTAACCGAAGATATATCCAAGTCAGCTTTGGTTCGTGGCAACAAAGAGCCTGATTGGGTGACTGAAGCTATCAACTCTCCCTCCGGGAAATTGGCTCAAGCCATTATGAATGATTCACAAAAAAAAGAGGCGAAAGTAAGAAAAGGATTCCCTCGTACTTGGCTGATTCATATTGATGAGCTGCTTAACTTGCCAGACGATCACCGGAGGTATTCACTTGTAATATTTACCTGCAATCTGAATTGGTTTTTCTATTATGACCCAGTCTGGACCGAGAAGAATCTTCTCGTAGCACTTACAGCTGAAGGAAAGGATCAGGATGCTTTTTGGGATGGTTTTTTCTGGGGCTCAAAGCATCCAACAGAAAAGCTATTCCTTCGTATAAAGCCTTGGCTATTGAAAATGCCCATAGGCAAATCCGTTGCTGGGCGAAGAGAAGCTAGTGTTTTGTCGGCACTTCTATTAGCCGGTTGGGGAAGAACCTACAAAAAAAATACGATCCGCCTTGTTACCAATGATGAAATGAGAACTATCTTGCTAAATGCGAACGATGACTTCCGGGGACAGCTATTATGGCATTTGGGTCGATGGGCCTCAGAAGAAACTGGAAAGTGGGAAAAGAACATTTCAGTATTCTTCTCTGAAGTGTGGCCGCGTCAAAAACAGGCAAAAAGCCCCAAGATGTCCGCGAAGCTTTGTGACTTGGCTTTTTCGAGTGAAAAAGTTTTTGCTTCCGCCATTGATGACATACTTCCATTAGTCACCAAGATTGAGGAAGAGGGGTTCATTCTCCCTCATTTTCGGGGTGCAGAAGATAAGATAATCGAAAAGTATCCGGAAAAACTTTTGACACTTCTGTGGACCGTATTGCCAGACAATACCGCAACATGGCCTTATGGTGTTGGTGATGTTTTTCCAAAAATCACTGAAGCAGAGCCGGCCTTACTGAACGATGGTCGGATGATAGAGTTGAGACGACGATGGAATGCTCGATAGCATTGCTAACGATTCACCGTGCCACTGTCGGAGTTCCAGAGACATTATGGCAACATTACCCGGTTCAGGTTACCTATTTGAATTGAGAGTTTCAATAGACTATGAATGACCTCATCGCCTCCCTCAAACTCTTCACCTCCCTCAACCGCGCCCCCGGCCCAACCTGGACCGACGCCACCAAGCGTAAAGCCCCGCACAAGCCGATATTGCTGCTGGCGGTGCTGGACCTGGTACATCGCGGAGTCATCACCACCCCATTCATCGCCGTCACCGGCGACTTGGTTGAGCTGAACGAGCTGTTTAACCTTTATTGGCGGCGAATCATCACCCTCGGGCAGACCAGCAGCATAGCCTTCCCCTTCTCCCGTCTCGACCGGGAACCGTTCTGGGAACTGGTGCCGCAACCGGGCAAGGCCATCACATCTGCAATAATTAACAACACCTCCTCCGCCACCTACCTGCGCAAGTATGCCCTGGGTGCCCACCTGGACGACGGTCTGTTCAACGTCATGCAGAGCGGGGAGGGGAGGAAGGCGCTGCGGGAAGCGCTGCTGCAGTCCTGCTTCTCGCCCGAGGCTGCGGCTCTGCTGCGGGAACAGTCGGTCATCAACCGTGAAGCGTTTGACTACAGCCAGATTTTGGAAGAGAAGTCGCACCTGCCATTGGTGCGTGAGATCGTTGAGGCGGGCAACTACCGCCCGGCAGCCCGTGATCAGGGCTTCCGCCGGATCGTGGTCAGCACCTATGACCACCGCTGCGCCCTGTGCG
>JACAAY010000151.1 GCA_013377095.1 Desulfuromonadales bacterium | reverse complement strand
GGGCTATGACCTGGAGCAGCTGCGCACCCTGCAGGACTGGTTCGTGCGCTACCAGTTGAACACCGTCCAGGGAGTGGCCGAGGTGGCCTCCATCGGCGGCTACGTCCGGGAGTACCAGATTGACCTGGACCCGAACAAGCTGTTTGCCTACAAAATCAAGGTCGGCGCGGTCATGGAGGCGGTCAAGGCCTCCAACAAGGATGTGGGCGGCAGGTTGATTGAGCAGGCCGACGCCGAGTACCTGATCCGTGGTCGTGGTTATGTCAAGTCCAAGGAGGACCTGGAGAACATCGTTATCGGCGCCGACATGCGCGGCACGCCGATCTACGTCAAGAACCTGGGCACCGTCCAGATGGGGGGCGCCATCCGTCGCGGTATGCTTGAGATGAACGGCGAGGGGGAGGCGGTGGGCGGTATCGTGGTCATGCGCTACGGTGAAAACGCCAAGGATGTCATTGATCGGGTCAAGGTCAAGATCAAGGATCTGGAGAAGGGACTGCCACCCGGTGTGAAGATCATGGTCTCCTACGACCGCTCCGACCTGATCCAGCGGGCTATCGATACCTTGAAACATAACCTGCTTGAGGAGTCAGTCGTCGTTTCCCTGGTGATCCTGATCTTCCTGCTGCACTTCCAGAGCGCGCTGGTGATCGTATTGACCTTGCCGATTTCGGTGCTGATCGCCTTTATCACCATGAAGTTGATGGGAGTCAGCTCCAACATCATGTCCCTGGGCGGCATCGCCATCGCCATCGGCGTATTGGTGGATGCCGGGGTAATCATGGTGGAGAACTGCTATCGCCACCTCTCGGAAATGCCGCCTGAGGAGCGCAAAGAAAAACGCCTTGAGGTGGTAATAACCTCCGCCAAACAGGTCGGCAGGGCCATCTTCTTCTCTCTGGCTATTATCGTGCTCTCCTTTGTGCCGGTCTTCATGCTGGAAGGGCAGGAGGGTAAGCTGTTCCACCCGCTGGCTTTCACCAAGACCTTCTCCATGATGGGTTCGGCCCTGATCGCTATCACGCTGGTGCCGGTGCTGATGTACTACTTCATGCGCGGCAAGATGCCTCCGGAAAGCTCCAACCCGGTTTCCACCTTCTTCATCAAACTCTATTCTCCGGTAATCCGCTGGGTGCTGGTCTGGAAAAAAACCACCATCGCCCTGAATGTTGTGGCCCTGCTGATTGCCGTGCCACTGTTCATGAAACTTGGTTCCGAATTCATGCCACCCCTGGATGAGGGGTCGCTGCTGTACATGCCGGTTACGCTCCCCAACGTATCCATTACCGAAGCCAAACGGATCATTCAGGTGCAGGATACGATTATCAAGAGTGTTCCCGAGGTGGAACATGTTCTGGGCAAGGTCGGCCGAGCCGAAACATCCACCGATCCGGCGCCCGTATCCATGTTCGAGAGCATCATCATTCTCAAACCCAAGGACAGATGGCGTCCGGGTGTCACCAAAGCCGATATCGTGGCTGAACTGGATTCCAAACTGCAGCAGATCGGTGTCAGAAACGGCTGGACCCAGCCGATCATCAACCGCATCAACATGCTCTCCACCGGGGTGCGCACCGATCTGGGGGTCAAGATCTTCGGCAATGATCTGAATGTGCTTAAAGACCTGGCCATACAGGCCGAAGCCATCCTCAAGCCGATTCAGGGAGCCGCCGATGTGGTGGCAGAGCGGGTCACCGGCGGCAACTACATCGATATAGATATCGACCGCGAGGCAGCCGCCCGGTATGGTGTCACTGTGGGTGATATCCAGGATGTGATTGAGACCGCCCTGGGGGGCGAGATGCTCTCCACCACCGTGGAGGGGCGTAACCGCTTCCCGATCCGCATCCGCTACCTGCGGGATTACCGCGACAACATCCCCGCCATCCGCCGTATCCTGGTGGCGGGCAACGAGGGCGCCCAGGTGCCGCTCTCGTTGGTAACCAGGCTGAAAATCTCCACCGGCGCGCCGGAAATCAACAGCGAGGGGGGGTTGCTCCGTTCTCTGGTCTTTCTCAATGTCCGCGGACGGGACATGGGCGGTTTTGTTACCGAAGCCAAACAGGTGCTGGAAAAGAACCTCAAGCTGCCCCCCGGCTATTATGTGGCCTGGTCCGGCCAGTGGGAAAACCAGATTCGCGCCAAGGCGCGCCTGCAGATCCTGGTGCCGGTCGGCATGGTGATCATTTTTATTTTGCTGTTCTTTACCTTCCACTCGGCCGTGGAGGCCAGCATGGTCATGCTGTCGGTACCCTTTGCCCTGGTGGGGGGGGTCTATCTGGTTTCGGCCCTGGGGTATAACCTGTCCGTGGCTGTCTGGGTCGGCTTCATCGCCCTGTATGGCATTGCCGTGGAGACCGGGGTGGTGATGGTGATCTACCTGCACGAGGCGCTGGACAAGAAGCTGATCAACGGCCCCTGCAGCGAACAGGATATCTACGACGCCACCTTTGAGGGGGCGGTCTTGAGGCTCAGACCAAAACTGATGACTGTGGCGGTGGCCCTGCTGGGCCTGATCCCGATCATGTGGTCAACCGGTACCGGGGCCGACGTGATGAAACCGATCGCCGCGCCCATGATCGGCGGGATGATCTCCTCGGCGGTGCATGTGCTGATCATGACGCCGGTGATCTTCGTACTGATGAAGAAGCGGGAGTTGAGGAAGGGGACGCTGAGGTATTCTGGGATGAAACATTAGTCGAAAAAAAACGGTACATCCGCTAAAAAGGAGAAAAACAATGAAAAAACTGGCACTGATACTTGCTGCTGCAACACTGACTTTTTCTGCTTCGGCGGCGTTCGCTGCAGACCATGAGGGTCATGACCACGGCTCCATGAACATGGGGCATGGTGACCATTCCATGATGGACATGGGGAGTATGGCTCATCAGGAGGTGATCGACGGTGTTAAGGCTACCTTCAGGGTCATGGGTATGGTGGAACGCATGAAGGGCATGGAAATGCCCAAAGGGATGAAGGAGACCCATCACATCGCAGTGGAGTTCAAGGACGTCAAGACCGGCAAGGCTCTCACGGAAGGAACGGTAAAGGTCAAGGTTCAGAGCCCGGACAAAAGTGACCAGACCAGGGATTTGATGGGCATGCAGGGACACTTCGGAGCTGATTTCGAGATGGCTAAAAAGGGAAAATACGGCGTGATGTGCAAGTTTGTGCTGAAGGATGGCAAGACCCGCCAGGCCAAGTTCTGGTATACGGTCAAGTAGGGTGGGGTTCAAACAGCAAAACGGGGTAGTTCCCTGTGGAAGTACCCCGTGTACCTGTTTGCTTTATTTTCTCTCCAGCTTTTTTGCCTTCATGTAAGCCCTGATGCTTTAGGCAGCGGGTTCCTTCTTCGGGTTGATCTCAATCTCGTCCTTTTCTTCGGACGCTTTTTTGAAATTCCTGATGCTCTTGCCAAGTGCCCCCCCAATTTCCGGAATCTTGCCGGCGCCGAATACCACCAGCAAGATGGAAAGTATGATTAATAATTCTGGTACGCCGAATCCGAACATATAACCTCCAAAGAAATGTACTATTTTAGATGAGTGGCAAACGTGCGCTTGATCAAGCGTAAACCTTTTTTTCTGTAGGTTCATGCGCTGTTGCCGGTTCCACCACCTCATTCACGGCAGATTCTGCGGCTACGCGCTGTTTTTCTTCAGTATTCCGTGCTTCCTCATCCATGCTCCTCTTGAAATCATTGGTAGCCCGCTTGAATTCAGCAAGCCCCTTACCCAACGATCGGGCCAGTTCGGGCAGTTTTTGCGGTCCCATCACAATCAGTGCGATAACCATGATGATGACCAGTTCCGGCATTCCAATTCCAAACATGAGCTGTTCTCCTTTGAACCTCTTGCAATAGTCCCCAAAGCCCCCTCCCCCTGGCGGGGGGAGGGGGCTTTGTTTGCAATACTTTTGCAAGAATGGGTCCTGTTCCTACCAGCTTTCCGTACCGTGGCAGGAATTTGCGCAGGTGCGGTTTGATGCATTCCAGCCGATGGTGGTGACTACATTTTTGACGCCATTGTTGTGCGTGATCGAGTTCACCGTTGTGCTGCTGTAACCGCTGCCGTGGCAGGTGGCGCAGGACAGCCTGAGATGGTTCGAATTTGAGTGTGACCCTGTACTGGGAGGAATGGCATGGCAGCTCCCACACGTTTGAGTCGGTGGCGGCGTTGTTGTCGGTGTTCCCGATGGATTGTTGATGAATGTCGCAACATCAGTTTGGTTGGTGGCGGTCAGGGTGATACCATAGTGTGTAGAGCTGAATTTTGCGGCAACCGCCGTTCCTCTCCCCAGCAGGTCGGGAGATCCGGCTGTGTCATAGGTGCCGAGACTGTGGCAGCCGGCACAATTGACGTCATAAATCCCCTGTCCGGGAGTTGATGCCGGCGGCGGTGTTGTCGAGGAATGGCAGGTACTGCAGTTGTTTGCCGGTGGAGTGTTTGGTGTGAGCGCCCTGGCAAGCCCGGCAAGGTCTGTGCTTGTCAAGCCACGCAGTTGTGTCGTTCCCATGCCGCCGACATTGCCGCTGATCGCGGCCTGGATCTGGGACGCAGTGCGGTTCTGCAATCCAAAGGGGGTATGACATGTCAGGCAGTTGGTATTGAAGAGCGCTTTGTCGGCATCTGTCATGGGAATCGAGGTAACGGTCATGGTGAGCGCCTGGGTAGTTGTGACGGATCGTGAATCACTGACCAGTACGGTGAAGCTGAAGTTACCGGCAGCGGTGGGGGTACCCATGACCAAGCCGGACGAAGTCACCACGATTCCCGCTGGCAGGGTTCCGTTGTAGTTCCACGAGTAGGGCGCCAGGCCGCCGGTGACGGCCAGATTCTGGCTGTAGACCGTGCCCACCACGCCGTTCGGCAGGGAAGATGTTGAGATCGCCAACGGCGGAACATTCGCGTTCACGGTGATGGTTAGCGCCTTGGTTGCTGATGCCTGGGTCGAGGCAGAGTCCCTGACCCTGGCTGTGAAGCTGAAGGTTCCGGTGGCGGTCGGAGTTCCGGAAATCACACCGGCGGAGTTGAGGGTCAGCCCCGTGGGGAGCGTGCCGGAAGAGCGGGACCAGGTGTAGGGTGTTCGTCCACCGTTGGCTGCCAGGGTCTGACTGTAAGCGGTGCCGACCGTGGCATTGGCCAGGGAACTCGTCGAAATTGAGAGCGCTGCCGGGGCTGACACGGTCATGGAGAGCGACTTGGTCACCGAGACCGTGGGTGAGGAGGAGTCCGTAACCCTGACGGTGAAGCTGAACGTTCCGGTGGCAGACGGTGTGCCGGCGATCACCCCGGAGGTAGAGAGGGTCAACCCCGTGGGGAGCGTGCCAGAGGAACGGGACCAGGTGTAGGGTGTTTTGCCGCCGCTGGCCCCAAGAGTCTGGCTGTATGTGTTGCCGGTCGTGGCGTTTGGCAGGGATGAAGTCGTGATCGACAGAGCTGAAGAGGCAGCGGTCACGGTGATGGAGAACGCCTTGGTTACCGAGGCCTTGGTTGCGGCTGAATCGGTAACCATGACCGTGAAGCTGTAGGTTCCGGCCGTGGTCGGCGTACCGGAGATTATTCCGCTTGTGCCGAGGGTCAACCCCGTGGGGAGAGTGCCTGCGGAGCGAGTCCAGGTATAGGGAGTTGTCCCCCCTGCTGCGGCCAGTGTTTGGTTGTATGCTGTACCCACCGTTGTGCCGGAGAGCGTTGCGGTCGAGATTGACAGCGGTGTGGCTACAGGTGTGGGATTATTGATGAAAGCCGTTATGTCAGTAATGTTGGCAGCCGTCAGGGTGATGCTCTTGTGGCTCGATACTCCCGCAGTGAAGTAGCTGCTGATCAACGAGCCCTTTGCCAGCAGATCGGGTGCGGATCCGGACGTGTCATAGGTTCCAAGACGGTGGCAACTGGCGCAGTTGCTGCTGTACACGCTGGCCCCGTCCGCGAATGCAGCGGCCGCGAACAGGGAGGACAGAATCAGCAGCAGCGACAGGAAGGAGAGAGATCTGAGCAGTTTCTTTCCTGATTTCATATATGCTCCTTTTGTGATGTTTCGAAAGTGATCAGAAGCGCACCTTGGCTTCGTGCGATGTCTTGGTTACGGGGTCAAAGACATGCACGGCGCAGGCGATGCAGGGGTTGAAGGAGTGAATCACCCGCAAAAGCTCCACCGGGCGCTCCTGGTCGACGACCGGGACCCCCACCAGAGCCTGCTCAACCGGACCGGGGAGGTCAGACGAGTCGCGGGGACCGAAGTTCCAGGTGGAAGGTACCACCATCTGGTAATTGGTGATCTTCTGGCCGGAGTAATTGACCCAGTGCCCCAGGGCGCCGCGTGGCGCCTCGTTGAGGCCGATGCCCGAGCCGGAGCTGATCATGGTGAACGCTTTGCGGTTCGGCATGGAGTTGGTGCTCTGGCTGCTGGCCGTTACCTGACCGGACCAGGTCACCATGGCATCGGCGATGACCTTGGTCTCGATCGCCCTGGCGGCGGTCCTTCCCAGGGTGGAGTACATGGCCGAGAGCGGCAGGCCGAGTTTCTTCAGGAAGGCGTTGACCTGCTGCACCGTTGCCGACTGCCCCTTGCCGTAGTTGACCATGATCCTGGCCAGGGGCCCGACTTCCATCGGCTGTCCCTGGTAACGGGGCGCCTTGATCCAGCTGTACTGGCCGTCAGTGTTCAGGGTGCTGTAACTCGGCACGGTTTCACCCTGGCTCGGTTTGGCGCTGCTGTTGCCCGAGTACCAGCTGTGGGTAATGTGTTCGGTTATGTTGTTCACATCCACGGCCAGGACGTTGCTGGTGGCCTGGTTGAGGATGATGCCGCGTGGAAAGAAGAGGCTGGAGGGCTCCGAGGAACTCTGGGGGAATTCGCCGAACGCCATCAGATTGTCCGCTGCGCCGATATGTGCATACTCTTTATAGCGGCTGAGTAGGTAGGTCGAATCCGGCAGGTAGTAGTTGGTTACAAAACTCTGTGCCGCGGTGACGTGGCTTTTGAATTCGCTGATGCGTGTAGCGGTCAGGTCCCGGTTGAGGGTGACGCCGCCGACGATCATGGTCTGCGGGTGCGGGTTCTTGCCGCCGTAGATGGCATGCATGTGCGCCACCTGCATCTGGGCCTTGAGCGCCTCCAGGTAGTTGGCCATGAAGACCAGGTTCTCTTCCGGGGTCAGGATGTAGGCCGGGTGGCCCCAGTAGCCGTTTTTGAACGGGCCGAGCTGGCCACTGCCGGCAAAGGTTCCCAGCTTCTGCTTGACAGCGGTGAAGTAAGCAACATCCCGGGTGCGGGAGGAGTTGATTTGCCTGTCGACGGTCACCGCCGCTGCCGGGTCGGCGGAGAGGGCACTGACCACATCAACCCAGTCCAGCAGGTGTAACTGGTAGAAGTTGACGATATGGTCATGGATGAACTGCGCCCCCATCAGCAGGTTGCGGATGACACGGGCGTTGGTTGGAACGGTGATGCCCAGGGAATTTTCCACGCTGCGGATCGAGGTCACACCATGGACATAGGTGCAGACGCCGCACAGGCGTTGGGTGATCATCCAGGCATCCAGGGGGTCGCGATCTTTCAGGATCGGTTCAATGCCGCGGAACAGCGGGCTGGTGCTCCAGGCGCTGCTGACCTTGCCTCCGGTTACTTCCGTCTCCAGTCTCAGGTGACCTTCAATGCGTGTTACCGGGTCGATTACGATTCTTGCCATATATTTTTTTCCTTTCTCAATGGGTGAATTCACTACAACGAGAAGTGCTGGTCGGATTACTCGACATGACTGTTTCTCTGCCGCTACCCGGCGTAGCCGCCGCCGTAATTGAAGAATGATCCTGCGTCCCAGAAACCGGGCTGGGCGCACCCCTTGCAGGGGACATCGGCCTGAACACACCAGCTGGTCTTGTCGTTATACAGGGCGGTGGGGCAGTTGTGGTAGGTGGAAGGTCCACGGCAGCCGAAATTCTGCAGGCACCAGGCGGTGTTCAGGCGCGGGCACTGGCTGTGGACCGTGTTGCCGTAGGCGAAAATCGGGCGACCCAGGGTGTCCAGTTTCGGGAAGTCGCTGAACATCAGGTAGTTGACGATCAGCGCGGCGAAATTGACCGGATTGGGTGGACAGCCGGGCATCTTGATGGTGTTGAGACCACCCAGCGCGCCGTGGACACATTCCGCGCCGGTCAGTCCCCCCTTGGCGGCCGGAAGTCCGCCGTAGCAGGCGCAGGTGCCGAGACTGACCATCATCTTGGCCTGCGGGCAGACCTCCTTGGCGATATCAATCATGGTCCTGCCGCCGATCTTGCCGAAATTGCCGCTATCGGCCAGGGGGATCGCGCCTTCGACGATGACGATATATTTGCCGGCATAGGTGCTGACGGCATCCGTCAGGCTCAGTGTGGCTGCGTCTCCAGCCGGCGCCATAATCGTCTCGTGGTATTCGAGCGAGATCTTGTTCAGCAGCAGGTCGTCGATAAAGGGGCTGGAGGAACGCAGGAACGCCTCCGTGCAGCCGGTGCATTCGGCGAACTGAAGCCAGATGAACGGGGGTCTGGGACCGCTGACCAGCGCCTCGGCGATCTTTGGAATGCAGGTCGCTTCCAGGCCGAGGGCTGTTGCCATGATTCCACAAAACTTCATGAAATCGCGGCGTGTTACCCCCTTCTTTTTCACCAGGTCACTGATGTTGTCTTCAAGTTTTGCGTCGAAACTCACTTTATTTTTCATCTGGGGACTCCTTTCCTTGCTATGCGAATTGGTCAAGATTTCTGATTTTGTCTTCTGTTTTTTCTTTTATATCAGCT
>JACAAY010000150.1 GCA_013377095.1 Desulfuromonadales bacterium | reverse complement strand
CCATAGACCAGCACATCCTCCCGGTCGCGGGTATTCACCTCCTGGCCGGAAAAAATCAGGAAATGGTCCGGCACTCCGGCGCTTCGCCGAAGTACCTTGAGCTCCTGCTCCTGCCAGAGGTGGTGGTGGTCGGTCAGAACAATCCCCTGCAGACCGCGGGCCAGCACCCGCCGCACCAGCTCAACGGCAGGAACGGAACTGCAGGCCGAATATTCAGCGGTATGACAATGCATCTCCAGCAGCATGGTTTGATTCCCTCAGTAGAGCTCGTACTTCAAGAGGCGGCATTCGATCGGCCCGTTGAACAGCACGAAGCGGCGCGATGCCTTCAAGCCGATGTATTTGGCAAGTTCAAGGTTGCCGGTAAGTACATAGCCGGTCCAGCCCTGGCAGCGCTGCTTCATGATATCGCCGATTCGGCAGTAGAGTTCCTTCAGCTCCTCCTCCTCACCCATGCGCTTGCCATAGGGAGGGTTGATGATCACCACGCCACCCTCCCCTTCCGGTTTGAACTCCTCCAGGGAACTGTGGAAAAAATGCAGCTGAGCTTCAAATCCGGCCGTTGCCGCATTGCGCCTGGCCAGCGCCAGGGCACGGCTGTCGCTGTCATAACCACTGACCAGCCCCACCGGTAGTTGCCGGACGCCGTTTTCCGCATCAGCCACAATGTCGTCCCACAGCCGGGAGTCGAAATCCAGCCAGCACTGGAACCCGAAGGAGCGGTTCCGTCCCGGAGGTATCCGGCTGGCCACCAGCGCGGCCTCAATGGGGATGGTGCCTGACCCGCACATGGGGTCGGCCAGGGGCCGTGTCCCGTCCCAGCCGGTCAGGCTGATGATGGCTGACGCCAGCGTCTCGCGCAGGGGAGCCTCGTTGCGCTCCAGACGATAGCCGCGGCGGTCCAGCGAGTCGCCGGAACTGTCCAGGCTGACCGTGCAGACATTTTTGGCCAGGTGAATATTGACCCGCACATCCGGTGAAGCGGTATTGACATTGGGGCGACTGCCGCACTTTTCACGGATGCGGTCCACAATGGCGTCCTTGGTCTTGAGCGCCACAAATCCGGAATGGGTCAGGGCTGAATCCCGCAGGGTGCAATCCACCGCCAGGGTCATGCTGGTGGTGATGAGGTCATTCCAGTCGATGGCATGCACACCGGCATACAGCTCATCCGGAGAAGAGCAGTCAAAGCTGGCCAGATTCACCAGCACCCGACTGGCGCTGCGCAGCCAGAGATTGGCGCGATACAGACCGGCTCTGTTGGTATTGAATGAAACCCCGCCCCGCACCACACCGGCACCCTCTATACCCAGTGCCAGCAATTCAGCCGCTGCGACCTCCTCGGCTCCGCGCGGCACGGCGGCAAAGCAGTTTATTCCCACGTCCGGTTTGGGCTCCGGACGTGCTGCGCGTCTCACAATATGATTCCTACCGGTCATGCATGTTCTCCCATTTCCCTGTTCCAGATAGTATCCACCAGGTGTCTTGTCTGCTCGGGCGTGCCGCTGTTGTCTATAACCACACGACCGTGACGTACTTTTTCAGCCAGCGGCATCTGGCTGTCGATAATTCTCTGTGCCTCAACTCTGCTGATTGTGTCCCTGTCCATCAAGCGCTGTATCTGGATTTCGGGCCGAACGGTAACCACCCAGACCTCATCAACCCGCTCCGTTATTCCGGCCTCGATTAAGAGCGGCGCCATATAGAATACGATCCGATGCCCAGCGGCAGCGGCAGCGGCAATGCCCTCTTCCGCCAGATGTTTGATCTCGGGATGCAGGATCAGCTCCAACAGACTCCGTTTATCGCTGTTTCCGAAAACAACGGACCGCATGCGTTTGCGGTCCAGGCTGCCGTCAGGCAGCAGCATGTCTGCCCCAAATTCGGCAACAATCCTGGCAAGCGCCGGGCTGCCCGGTCTGACAGCTACCCGAGACAGCTCGTCGGCATCGATCACCACGGCGCCCTTCTCCATCAGAAAACGGGCCACACTGCTTTTCCCGGATGCAATTCCCCCGGTCAGGCCCACCACACGGATACCCATATTGTTGCTCCTTACGTTACACTATAGCGCCGCACACTCCTCTGAAGCCGGGTCAGTGTAGCAAAGGGGACATCAAATTGACAGATTTTTGGCTTGAGTTGGAGGAATAATTAGTGTACATCTTAACGTCCGTCGCATAACTGTATCCGACGGGACCAATGCGGGCGGTTAGCTCAGCTGGATAGAGTACAGGCCTCCGAAGCCTGGGGTCGTGGGTTCGAATCCCATGCCGCCCGCCAATTTCAATAAAACCGGCTGTTTATGACTTCAATGTTTGCAATACAACAAATTGCAAACATTTTGGAGTCAAAAATGTCGGGGTGTCACACCATTCTACGCGGCTCGCACTATTACTTCGTTTGCCGTATTCCAAAAGACCTCATTTGTCACTTCCCAAAACCTGTCGTATATAAAAGCCTTAGAACATCTGATATAAAATCAGCACGCATTCTCGCGGCCACCTGGGAATACAGAACGCAACAACTATTTTTGCAACTGAGAACTGGCATGCTTGATTCACGTCTTATTGATCATCTCATAACTATCTATCTAAAAGCTGGGATCAAAAATCTCGAGTCCACTGCTTATAAGCGTCCGTTTATAGTAGGTGAAATCGAAACAATGCTTGATTCAGATAAATTACTCAATTGGAATCCGTCATTAGACCTTCTTGAGGGGTTTTCTGACTTTAGTAGTTTTCGAGTTGAGCAATTGCGTGAACGAATTAAAGCAAAAGATGACGATGCAGTAGAATTTTACACAGATCAGCTTATTAAAGTTGCTAAAAACAAGTATGACATTAAATTGGATTCTAAGAGTAAAATAGAACTCGGTCTAAGAGTGCTGCACTGTGAAAAGCAGCTAAATGAAATTAATGGAGCAATTAATCGAGGTGAATTGTCAGGTCTTGAATTATTAAAAGAGAAAGTAGATCGATCTAAAGCTTATTTTGATCTAAAAACTGTTATTGATAAATATAGTGAATGGTTTAATGTCAATAAAACTACTATAAAGCCTGGTACCAGAGATGACATGGTTGTCGAGTGCGCTACGTTGTTAGAAATTTTTGGCAATATAAGTATAGATACATTTAATACTGTAGATAGCATCACTTTTCTCAAAAAAACACTACTCAAATTCCCCAAAAATAGAGTTCAACGATACGGCTCTTCAAAAGCACGTCATATCAGTGAAATTATAAAATCAGAGTCAAACTATAAGAATATCGCTCCTAAGACTGCCAACGAATACATTAAACGTGCTAAAAATCTTGTAGATCACGCGATCAAAAATGAAATGCATGAAAAATCCAATAAGTGGATAGACGAATTATTCAAAGGTGATGATAGTGAAGGTGCTAAGCGCCAAGCATACGATGATGATATTTCCCGATTGATAAACGCGCTTTGTACGCAAGATCTCTGGAAATATAACCCTCCAAAACCTGAGCGGTTCTGGATCATACTTATTGCACTTTTTCACGGTTTGAGACTTTCGAATATAACTGGTCTTAACAAATGCGACATTATTCTCACAAATTTAGATATTTGGGTATTCCGAGTCAGATTCGGAAAAACACAAAACACCATAAAAGACTATCCAATTCATGACTGTCTGATTCTTTTAGGTTTTCTTGAATGGATTGAAAAACTTGACAGGTCATATCTCTTCCAGGACAGCTCTGATCAAATTAGCAAGTGGTGGAACCGAATCAATCGGGACAGAGAGGGTAATGTTCTGTACGGCGGTTTTGAATATTCACACATCACAACGGATCCATCCAAATGTCTATACAGCCTGCGACATCACTACGCTGGAGAAGTATATGACGCAACCCAAGATTATAAAGGGACTGCGGAAGCATTAGGGCATTCAATGACTGGCAAAGTTACCAATGGTTATATAGGAAAAATCCGCTTAAAAGCACACAAGGAATTAATAGATAAACTTCAATTTACTGTAGATTTGAATGGGCTTGAAGCTCGAGCGAAGGAACTTTTCAATTTCAACGCGTAAAAAAAAGTACCGACGAGCAGGTTATTGATCCCTTTCGCGGAATGCTTGCCAATTTGGCATTTCTCCTCCTTGTTCACATTTTTCAAAGGTCTGTTACTGAGCAACATGAATGCCACGAGCATGCCATGAGCAATGCCACGAGCATGCCATGAGCAATGCCACGAGCACCCTTGCCGTTCGGCTAACGGTTCCCACCATCAGGGTCCGTAGAGGACTTTCACCTCCAAGTCACAAATCAGCTACCATGGCTGATTCGATGGCGCTTGCGCGCCACGCGCCCTGCCGGGCGCACAATTAAAAGAGGCACCCGTTTCCGGGTGCCCAATCAAGTGAATAGCAGTTCATACTGATATTTATCAAGCATGAATGATCGAAAGGTATCTCTTGTTTTTTTAGAGTGGCTGGGGTTCAATTTCCGTTTCTGTTCGTACGGCCTGTTTGGTAGCGATCAATTTGCAGGCTGCAAGCATCAGTTCGAGTTTTCCGTTTCGTTGGGCTTGCATAATCAGTTTGATGAATGGTCGTATAGTTTGCTGTTTATGTCTCTCAATTCGTTTTTCGAGCGTTGCCAGTTTTTTCGTTAACCGTTCTACAGTTAGCATGTGTTTGTTTTTTTGCATTTGATACTCTCCCGTAGTGTTGAAATATAATGCTTCTATTTTATAGATCAGGAGGGTGTCCGGTTTGCCGGTTTGAAACTCATGCCAGTGAAAAATAACAGCGAAAAACAATGGACCTTATGGCGTCGGAAAAACAATGATTAGCTCAGCAAAAATAGTATCTTTGATGGTAAGGCAAAATGTGAAAATCAGAATGCAAAAACAACAATAGCCACGTCTAACAACGCGGCTATTGTTGTTTCAAAACAAAAATGCAGAGGCTTCAGTTGAAAGTAACCCCGGCAGCGGGGGGCGAATGAATTTACCTGTTATACCACGTGTGACCGGGTTTGAAGCTAAGGCGCTATGCCTTCTGCAAACCGGTTGGGGATAGTCTCATGGCTGAAGGTGCTCAGCAGGCCGAGCAACTTGTTTTTGCCGCAGCGGCAACCGCATTTGAAGACGGTTTGGGGCTGCGCACTTTTCCCTTTCTGTGAAAGGCGTAAAACCATTTCATTGAGCTGTTTCTTGCCGCTACAGCAGTCACGTTTGAGAGCACCAGGTTCAGTTGTTGAAGCTGCCGTTCCATTCTGGGTGCAACTATTATCTGTTTGGTTTTTCATGCCGCACTGCTGCTTCTGTTTCCTCCAACAGCAACAGGTATGGTTTGCCCTGCTTTCCACAGAACAACCGCAAATCTCGCAGTCGCCAGAGCATTCACCAGTCACGGCATGCGCAAACCGCTTGGATTGCATAGCCAGGGTAGACAAAGGGCTCAGGGCGATTACCAAGTAGATCACAGTCATTATGACTGCAATGGTTTTGCGGAAAGGTCGCAATGTTGTATGGACGATGAAGTTGACCATAATTGGTAGTTATTATTACTATCTAAACCAATGTTGTCAAGTAATTCAGTCAACTTCCATTGGGCCACAATTGTCCAGGACTTGATTATCCATCATCGAAGATTTTGTCGCATTTAAATTTTAAATATTTCTCCAGTTCACTCAGGAAGTGGCCTTCCTGGGCGCGATTGCCGGAACGATCGCCGACTACGTGACGGATGGTATGAGTCATTATAATGTCGCACCCCTCGTTGTGGTGTGCCTTTATAATGGTGCACTCAGTTGGGAAAAGAGTTATTATAATAGCACATCTATCAATATTGGTTTATTAACGGTTTGCGCTATTATAATAACACATGCTTCAGGAAAAGAAGTCGATAGTGTTATTATAATAACACACTAAAATTGAATATTTTATCTGATAAAAGTTACATGTTTTTTGTTTTTACTTTGTTATGCTTTGCTGTTCCGTTTTATATCGATATTTTCATCAGATATGTCCAGTGAGTTTTGTTTCAGTGGTTGGCAAAAATATTGAAACATCTCATTCAAAGTTATTCTCAGTAGAAATGAATCCACTATTGTAATGCTATTATGTAGATTCCATAAATGGAAATACATAGAGATCTTGTTTTATTTAATAAACCGTTCTCGCAGCAGGATTCAAGTACGGTTTTTCTTTTAAATTTAATAGCTATTAGGAATAATCTTTTATATTCAATAGCTATTTAGCCCAACTGACAAAAGTGACTGTGTTTTTCAATCACGTATCCAATACAAAATAGTTGCACCTTCGCTACAATCGTGCTACATCACCAAGTGGTTGCACAATTATGAAAATAGTGCTACTGCGCCTCTCGAAGAGCTGTTTTTTACGCTCGGGCTTTCTTTTGTGAGAGCCCATTTTTTAGGCCATCGAGTAGCACGTTTATTTGTTTCGTATGTTTTTATTGAACAAAATGGAGGTATGACGATGCACATCCCGGATGGCTACCTTTCTCCGCAAACCTATGTTCCCTTTTACGCATTTATCATTCCCTACCTTGGATTGGCGGCCCGCAAGGTTAGAAGCACCGTCCGTTCGCGGCATGTCCCGCTCCTGGCATTGGGCGCCGCTTTCTCATTTGTGATCATGATGTTCAACGTTCCCATACCCGGCGGCACCACCGGCCATGCGGTCGGCGGGGTGATCGTCGCCATTCTTCTCGGTCCCTGGGCCGCCAGCATTGCCGTTTCCATCGCCCTGATCGTACAGGCGCTGCTGTTCGGTGACGGCGGAATCACCGCCATCGGCGCCAACTGCTTCAACATGGGTGTGGTGATACCCTTTATCGGCTACTACACCTATGCGCTGATCGCCGGCAAATCCGCCATAAGCTCGCCCCGCCGCTGGATTGCCGGCGCCGTTGCCGGTTACCTGGCGCTCAATATTGCCGCGGTTTGCACCGGGATTGAATTCGGCATCCAGCCCCTGATAGCTTCGGCGCCCGACGGGCATCCCCTGTATGCTCCTTATCCCCTTTCCATCGCGGTCCCGGCCATGGCGATAGAACACCTGATCCTGTTTGGTTTTATCGAAGCTCTGGTCACCGCCCTGGTCATAAAGTATCTGCAGAAGACGGAAAGCGAACTCCTGACAATCCATGGAGGTGCACAATGAGCACAGGCATTTCAACGGTCAAGAAACTCTGGCTGGGTCTGGCGGTTCTCGCTCTCCTCTCCCCTCTGGGCCTGATCCTCCCCGACAGGTTCAAGGCAGGCTCCGCCTGGGGTGAATGGGGGCCGGACGAGATGGAAAAAATGCTGGGTTACGTTCCGCAGGGGATGAAAAAGCTTGCTGAGCTTTGGTCAGCTCCCCTGCCCGACTATGCCTTCAAAGGCTGGGACAAACAGGGACTGGGCATGCAGAGCATTGCCTATATTGCCTCGGCGATAATGGGCATTGCCGTCATTGTTGCTGTTACCATGCTTCTGGGCAAGATAGTGACAAAGGATCAGGAATGATCCCTGACTGGCTCGCTCAGGACAATGTGGCGGTACCCCTTTCCAGCAAGAGACGTAATGGCGGGAAGGGGTTTGTGGAAAGAACCATCGAAGGAACCGCGAGATTTCTTCGAGATGCGATCCTTTCAGAGGCAATCGCCAAACGACAGGGCCTTTTGCAGTCCCTGGACCCCCGCGTGAGGCTCGTGACCATCCTGGCCCTGGTTGTCTGTATCAGCCTGATGAGATCTCCGGTCACCATTTGGGGTGTTTACCTGTTCGTGCTCCTGCTGGCGGTCGCCTCTTCCATTCCGCTGCTGTTTTTTATCAAACGGGTCTGGCTGTTCATCCCCCTGTTCTCGGCGGTGATCGTCATACCGGCGCTGTTCAATGTCGTCACCCCCGGTGAACCGCTCTGGACATTGGTTCATCTCGCCAGGAATTATGATTTCGGTCCCTATCATATTCCCGAAGCCATCGCCATTACCCGGCAGGGCCTGCTGACCGCGGCCACCTTCATCGGCAGGGTGGCAGCCTCGGTTTCCCTGGCGGTGCTGCTGACGCTCACCACCAGATGGAGCGATCTTCTGCGGGCATTGGGAATACTTCGCGTCCCGCAGATCTTCATCCTGATTCTTGCCATGACTTACCGCTACATCCTCCTTCTGGTGCAAGCGGTTCAGAATATCCACATCGCCCGCAAGAGCAGGACGCTTCGCTACGGCTCAACAGGGATGGAACAACGCTGGGTGGCTTCACGGATGGTGTATCTGTTCAAGAGGACCTGGCTGATGAGCCAGGACGTGCACCGGGCCATGCTGTCGCGCGGTTTTTCAGGTGAGGTCAGAGCGCTCACGGTGTTCAAGACAAGAAATTACGATTACGCCTGGTGTCTGTTTGTTGCCATCATCTGCACGGTTGTGCTGGTTGCCGACCATGGGGCGTTTTACCGCTAAAGGAACAGGTATGAAACCGATCTATGAACTGACGGATGTCTGCTATCGCTACCATGCGTCCATCCCGGCACTTGAACGGATCAGCCTCTCGATGTATCCCGGAGAGTCGGTTACCTTCCTGGGGGCAAACGGATCAGGAAAATCGACGCTGCTGCATCTGCTGGACGGGCTGGTATTTCCCCACTCCGGAACGGTCAAGGCCTTTGGTGAGACACTAACCGAAGAAAAACTGGAAACTGAGGCCTTCCGCTGCTTTTTCAGGAGCAGGGTCGGCTACGTCTTCCAGAACCCGGACATCCAGCTGTTCTGCCCGACGGTCTTTGATGAGCTGGCCTTTGGTCCCCTTCAGCTCGGGCTGCCGGCCGGAGAGGTCA